>JAXDJL010000027.1:0-5466 GCA_034665685.1 Actinomycetota bacterium
CGAAGCCCCCGCACGAAGAAGCGTCGGGTAGCTAGTGCGGACTCGGATCGGAGCCTCGCTGTGGCAGCGAGACGTAGGGGAACGTCGAACCGAATGTCATGTCGTCCTCGTCCACCCCGTCACCGAGATCGTTCGGGTTGCCGACGAGCTCGCCCTCGACCACCTGTAGCGCGATGTCGATGATGTCGTCGGACAGCCGGCGCCCGTTGGGGAACCCGGCGTTGTCACCGCCGATGACGCCCAGGCTCGAGTACTCGGGGCACGTGCCCGACTCGCACGGCACCGTGTTGAGGTTGAGCCTCAGCATCTCCGCCGGCTCGACGTTGTTCGGCATGTTGAGCCCGTCGAGTCCCGTGAGGAACACCGAGATCAGGTCGTCGCGCTGGATCCCGTCCTTCTCGTCGTCGGAGTCGGGAGCGGGGATCCCGAAGATCGCCTCGATGAGGTGCGGAAGCTCGGGGTCGTTCACCGCGGCCAGGAACTGCTCGTCCTTCTTGGGCTTGGAGGCGTTGAAGTAATCCTTCAGGCCCACGGGAACCACCACTTCGTTGACGAGCGGGCTGCCGAGACGAGAGAGCTGGACCCAGTCGCCCTTGAAGCTCTGTCCGCCACTGGCCGTCTGGATGCGGGTGCTCCGCCGCGAGGCGGTGTTCCAAACGCCGATGACGTCGTTGGTGGCGGGGTTGCCGCCCTTCGCCAGCGCGGTGTCGGGAACCTGCAGCACCATGGTGTTCACGTTGAAACCCTCGAGTGTGTCGTCGCCGACCTCGCTGAAGTCGGCCCCATAGAGAAGGTCGAACACGCGCAGGTCGAGGAAGAACGGATCGTTCGTCTGCCCGGAGAACGTCTGAGCACCGGTTCCGGCCGAAACGACCGCTTCGTCGCGGAGAGCTCCGTAATCCGGCATGGATGCTTCACCAACATCGCTCGGAGCGACCTTTGCGTTGTCGACGAGGACCTTCCTAGAAGCGCCGACCTTTATCCTGGTCAAGTCATAGGTCTGGTAGAAGTTCAGGTCCGGATCGGTCAGCGACGTCACCGCGCCCGTGTTGTAGAGGAACGTGTTGGGGTTGCGGTAGTGATCGCGGAACTTCCAGCGATAGATGATCTCGGGCGTGGCATCGCCATCGTTCGAGATGTTGATGTCGTAACGAACGCCCTGAGCGAACGAATAGAAGTTCGGTCCCCCTGCCGGCTCCTCGAACGGATACCAGTTGCTGACGAACGTTACGGTCCCCGCGTTATCGGGGCTGACGAACGCGTAGAGATCGGTTCCGTCGACCTGCGGGTCGGCGGCCGTGAGCGGGGCCTCCCTGTGACTCGACGCGCGCGTCTCTTGCGGTGCGAGGGTAGCGAGGGCCAGCGCTATCGCCGCAAATCCCGCCAGCGTCGCGAGAAAGACCCTCCTCCCCGGTAGTCGTGCTGCGATCGTCCGCGCCATAGGTGCGCCTCCTTGTCTGTGGGCCCGCTTCGGGAGCCCTTCCTTGCCCGGGGTTCGGGCCGTGGACCGCGCGTGGATTGCACGCGTTCAGACAAGTGAAAGAGGACGCGTCCGTTTTCGACCGATAGGGATAGGTAACGAGCGGATCTTTAAGGGAGCGTTACGTACTGCCCAATGAACGACCGGGCCGACGGAGTGTCCAGTCGGTAGGTGACGTTCGTCGAGCGGCAAGGTGTATCGCCCGTGATGGTCGTGGCCGCGATGATGTTCGTCTCCGTGGATCCGGCACCCAAGAAGTTGGGCCCGCCGGAGTCGCCGTAACAGGTGCCGCCGTTGCCGGTGGAAGGGTTCTGCGAGATCTTCAGCCACGCCGACGTGAGCGTGTTCAAAGTCCCGATGCTCATGCGACGGATGTCGGTATATGTATAGGTCTTGCCGCCCGGACCGTTAGTAACGGTCTCCGCCCCGTACCCGACCGACGTGAACTTCTGCGAGCCCGTCAAGCCTGAGAGAGATCCGGCCCGCGGAAGCCGGGCCGGCGTTATCCCCTTGATCGGGCGATCGAAGATGACGACCGCCAGGTCGTGAGGGTCGCTCTGCGCTTGGTTGTAGTTGGGATCGGCATGCCAGGTTCCCCAGTAGGTCGTTCCCTTCTGCGAGTCGTAATCGGAATCGAAAGTGACCGCGACACGGGATACGCCGTCGTCGCAGTGCGCGGCAGTGAGGAAGACGGTCGAGGAGATGAGGGTTCCCGTGCAGATCGCCCACGTCCCGTCGGGGTAAGCCTGTTGGGCAAGGAGGGCCCCCACCTGTGGATGGCGGTTCCCGTCGACCTCGCCGTAAGTGATTGCGGTCGCCGAAGGCATCAGCGCGAGAGAGGTAAGCAAAGCAAGTACGAGAAGAACGACGGTCCGGCGCATCGGCATGACTCCTTTGTCACGGAGGAGGAGGAAGGCCACAGGATACGTGGTCCTCAGAAGGGGACTCGAGCAAACATCACCAGCGCGGCGTGGTGATCGCTCCTTCGGAGGCGGAGGAGACAGACGCCGCGTACTTCGCAAATACACCACTCCGATATCGGGGCGGCGGCGCGGTCCAGTCCGCCAGCCGTTTCCCTATCTCCTCGTCCGTCAGCACCACGCGCAGTTCGCGGGCGGCGATGTCGATCTCGATCGTGTCGCCCTCTCGCAGGGCGGCGATCGGGCCCCCGCGAACGGCCTCGGGGGCGACGTGGCCGACCATGAGGCCGTGCGTGGCGCCGCTGAACCTGCCGTCCGTGAGCAGCGCGATCGATTCTCCGAGCCCCTCGCCCGCCAGCGCGGCGGTCACGCCGAGCATCTCGCGCATCCCCGGCCCCCCCGCCGGCCCCTCGTAACGGATCACCACTACGTCACCCTCATGGATCCCTGATGCCTTCACCGCCTTGAAGCACTCCTCTTCCGAGTCGAAGACCCGCGCGGGCCCGCGGTGGAAGCTCCGCTCGTGGCCCGCGAGCTTCACGACGCATCCCTCAGGAGCGAGGTTGCCACGCAGGATCGCAAGCCCACCCGACTCCTTGATCGGATCGGTCGCAGGGCTCACCACGCGCTGACCCGGCGTCTCGACCGCGGCGTCCGCAATCTCGGCGAACGTCCGGCCGTCCACGGTGGCGCAGCTCGCGTCCATCTTCTCGGCGCGCACCAACTCGCGCGCCAAGAGGGCGCTACCTCCGGCCCGATGCATGTCGGCGGCCACGAACTCTCCCCCCGGCTTGAGGCTGGCGAGGGTGGGCGTCGTCGACGCGATCCGATCGAACTCGTCGATCGACAGCTCGACTCCAAGCTCCCGAGCGATGGCGAGCAGATGAAGGACCGCATTGGTCGAGCCACCGGTGGCGGCGACGGAGGCGATCGCGTTCTCGAAGGAGCTTTTTGTCACGATCTGGGACGGGTTCGTGCCGTTTCGCACGAGCTCGACCGCGATCCGGCCCGCTTCTTGCGCCGCCTCGTTCTTGGCCGGGTCCATCGCCGGGATGCTGCCGAGCCCCACCGGTCCGAGCCCCAAGAAATCGATCGCGGTCGCCATCGTGTTCGCGGTGAACTGGCCGCCGCAGGCCCCGGCTCCCGGACAAGCAGCGCCTTCGAGCTCATGCAGCTCCGCGCCGGACATATCTCCCACCGCGTGCCGTCCGACCGCCTCGAAGACATCCTGGATCGTCACGTCGCGGCCGCGGAAGCGTCCCGGAGCGGTCGAACCGCTGTAGAGGATCAGTCCGGGGACGTCGAGCCGGCAGAGAGCCATCGCCGATCCGGGGATCGTCTTGTCACAACCGACAAGACAGACAAGTCCGTCGAAAAGGTGACCTCGCGTTACGAGCTCGATCGAATCGGCTATCACCTCGCGACTGACGAGCGACGCCCGCATGCCCTCCGTTCCCATGGTGACGCCGTCGGAGACGGAGATCGTGTTGAACTCCATCGGGGTGGCGCCGGCAGCCCGGATGCCCTTCTTCACCTCCTGAGCGAGCGCTCGCTGGTTGAGATTGCAGGGCATCGTCTCGATCCAGGTGGTCGACACGCCGATGATCGGACGCGCCAGGTCCTCATCGGTGAATCCGACGCCCTTGAGCATCGCTCGTGCCGGAGCCCGGTCGGGTCCGTCGGTCAATCTCGAGCTCCGGCGCTTCGCCGGATCGCTCGGCCTTAGATATGGATCATCCATCTCGTGAACTTTCTCTCGACACCTTGACTTGATGCGGGGCCTCCGTATAATCCCTCAAATCACCTCGTCATCGACGCCGGGGTTCCCACCGAGCAAGAAGGATGCGGAGCCAGTGAAACAAATGTTGCGATCGATGAGATCCCAGAACTTCAGCACACCTCCCCGCGCGCTCCGCGGCGTTTCCATATTCCTGCTCGTCCTCGTACTTATTACCTAGGCGCGCTTCGTCGTCATCACGACGACACGAAGCTCGCCTACCTCCCGACCCCGGGGGGTTTTTTTTATGGCCATTTCCGGCAACGTCGCCGAACCGCAGGACCGCAACACGGCAGCAAAGACCGTTTCGTCTTGGAAGGAGGAGTTCGATGAAGGTTGAGATCTACAACGGATATTTCCTGGGTAGCGCCGAGTGGCGGGGCCCGAAGGAAGTCGTTCTGGAGATGGACGACCCAGGCGCAAAGCAATGGTTCGAGCGCTATTTCAACGAGGAGGACAGTTTCCTGACCGGTTCGGTCGACTGTCCGTCGCTGACCACTGAGTGCCGCAGCGACTCCGAGGAGTCATTCACTAGGGCCGCCGAGTCGCTGGGCAGCTACAACTACCGCGCCTACGCGCCGGGAACCGGGCCCGACAAGGCCACGGAAGGCGCACGGGCATGAGAACGATCCGGATCAGCGTTCGAAAGAAGCGGGCTCGATGACTATCTCGGGGGCACAGTCGCTCATCCGCTCGCTCGAGCACGCGGACGTCGAAGTCATCTTCGGGATCCCCGGAGGCACCATCCTCCCGGCCTACGACCCGCTTCTCGATTCGCCGATCCGCCACATCCTGATGCGTCACGAGCAGGGGGCCGGACACGCGGCCGAGGGCTACGCGCACGCAACGCGGCGTCCCGGAGTTTGCATGGCGACGTCCGGTCCGGGAGCGACGAACCTCGTCACCCCGATCGCCGACGCGTTCATGGACTCGGTCCCGCTGGTCGCGATCACCGGGCAAGTTCCGCGGGCCGCGATCGGCAACGACGCGTTCCAGGAGGCGGACATCACGGGGATCACGATGCCCATCACCAAGCACAGCTACAAGGTGATGGACCCCGACGAGATCCCGACCGTGATCGCTGAGGCGTTCCACATCGCCTCGACGGGGCGACCAGGGCCCGTGCTAGTCGACATCCCCAAGGACGTTCTGCAGGCGAACACCGATTTCGCCTGGCCGGATTCCATCGATCTGCCGGGGTACCGGCCTACGACCCAACCGAACCCGCGGCAGCTGAAAGCTGCGGCGGAGCTGATCGCTTCCGCACGCCGGCCCGTCTTCTACGTGGG
>JAXDJL010000028.1:0-6982 GCA_034665685.1 Actinomycetota bacterium
GCTTCATGGCTGCGCATCGTTCGGTCCTTGCCGACGTGCGCGGGCGGTTCGAGAAACTGTTCTACCGACCGATGATCGAGTCCCTGGCCGGGACCGGGGTTCGTCTTTCGCCGGAGGCGCTGAGTGATCGACTGCGCGTGCTCGGGTTCCGTGACGTCGAACGCGCCGCGCGCACTTTGGAGGGCTTGGTCTCCGGGACTTCGCGGCGGGCGAAGATCTTCCGAGTCCTAACGCCCGCTCTGCTGCGCTGGCTGGCCGCGAGTCCAACGCCGGACGAAGGCTTGCTGGCTTTCTTGAGACTCGGCGAAGCGCTGCAGGGACGCCTCGACGCGCTCAATACGTTCCGAGACAACCCTCCGGGTCTGGCCCTACTCGCGCAAGTGTTGGGCAGCGGGCGGTTCCTCGGCGAGGTGCTCGGTCACGTACCCGACGTGCTGACGACGATCGCGGACCCCGAACGATCCTCGTTGCGGGAGGACCGCTCTCAGTTAGTTCGGGAAGCAGAGGCGTCGCTCGAGTGGAGGGGGGCCGAGAACCTCCTCGAAGGACTGCGCCGGTTCAAGCGACGAGAGTTGATGCGGATAGCGATCGCGGACATCGCCAAGGAGTCGGATGTCGCCACCGTCGGTCACGAGTTGGCCGATCTGGCCGAGGCTTGCCTCGAAGCTGCACTTGACGACGACTTTCCCTTCGCGGTCATCGGCATGGGGAAGTTGGGGGGCCGGGAGCTCAATTACTCGTCCGACATCGATGTGATGTTCGTGCACGACGGAGATCCGACAGAAGCGGAAAGACGAGCAGAGAAGCTCATCAAGGCGATCGGCGACGTCACCCCCGACGGACAAGCGTTCCGCATCGATCTCGGTCTGCGTCCCGAAGGCAAGTCCGGGCCGCTGGCCCGCTCGCTCGAGTCTTTTGCGGAGTACTACTCGCGCTGGGCCAAGCCATGGGAGTTCCAAGCGCTGACCAAAGCATCGTTCGCCGCCGGTTCGGTCGACGTGGCGGAGCGGTTCCTGACGGCGCACCGGCAACTCGCCTTCCCGGAGCAGCTCCCCCCCGGAGCGCTGGCCGAGATAAGGCACCTGAAGGCCCGCATGGAACGCGAACGCATCCCGCGCGGCACGGATCCGAGACGGCACATCAAACTCGGGCCCGGTGGGATGTCAGACATCGAGTTCGGCGTTCAGATCCTGCAGCTGCAGCACGGCGCGGCGCGGCCGCACCTCCAAGTCACCGGAACGCTCGACGCGATCTCGGCCGCGGCCGCCGAAGAGCTCATCGATGAAGAGGAGGCGTCTCGTCTCGATGAGGCCTACCGATTCCTGATGTCACTCCGCAACCGGATGTTCTTCCTCTACGGACGACCCGTCGACATCCTGCCTCCCAAGCCCGAGGACCTCGAAGCACTGGGGATCGCGATGGGCGAAACCGACCAGCCGCGCCAGGAGCTAGAGGAGCGGTATCGAAGGATCACGCGCCGAGCGCGCAAGGTAGCCGAACGCCTCATCTACGAAGACCCTGCCAAATAATCCAATCTGCTTACGGAAAGCGCGCCGCGGCAGGATTATTTGGTGGTCGGGAGCGCGTCGAGCAGTTCCTCGACCGGAGCGTTATCCGCCGACGTCTCACCTCGGTGCATGAACAGGATCTTGCCGTCGGTGTCGACAACGGCTACCCCGCCCATCTGCAACACATCCTGCTTCGGAAGAGCAACTCCCTTCCCAGTCAGTAGTCCCTTCGCGTATCGGATCCACACCTGGGGGCCCGCCACCTCCCACTGATTCCCGCGCCTGATCTCCACGGCGCGGTAGGTAGCCTGTTCGTGATCGACCAATAAGGGAAAGGGAATCTCGAACTGGTCACGGAAATAGGCAGCCATTTCCGGGCGCCCCATCCCGATTGCGGCGATGTCCGCGCCCCGGGCCTGGAACTCTTCGTACTCGCCGCGCAACTGCGTGACGTACTCCCGGCAGAACGTTCAGCCGTAGTGACGCAACCAAACGAGAACGAGCGGCCGATCACGCCAAAGGTCCCCGATGCGAACCTCGTTCCCGTCCGAATCAGGAAGCCGCACATCCGCGATCGCGCTCAGGTCTTTCACGCCGACATCCTAAGAGCTTCATATCTACCTGATGTTCGATTTCCGAGCGCCACGTAGATATGAACAAAACTCAACCCGCCACGACGTCACCCGATGGCAAGGCATAACCTTTCGCGTTCAGCACCTTGCCTGCCGCGTCCTGGAACAGAATCATGAAGTACGAAGGGCCGGATCTTTCGAAGCCCACCGTCAACGGACTTCCGGCCTTGAACTCTTCGATAGAGAGGCGACGTCGCTCGATCCCACTCCCGCTGGCCGTCTCGATCGTCATGTGATCGAGATCGCCCTTGATGTTCTGACTATCGGGATCGAAGCCGACATGAAGCACCCCCGCTTGTTTCGAGAGGCTCGCACCGGTGAATACCTCGTCCGCCGGGTTCAGGGAGACCACCGACCAACATCCAGGCACCGTCTCTCGAAGAACGATCTCCATTCGATTTCCCGCGGGCCCTGTGACGATGAGAGCCACGAAATCATCGCCGTACCCCCCCTCTAATCCTTTATCCCTCTCCATCGAGGAGTCGCCGGGCCAGCCCAGCACGTCATTCACAAACGCCGTCGACTCAAGCCTGGCTTGCAGTTCTCGTTGCTGTTCGTCCAATTCCGTTCCGGTTCCGGCGTCACTGCCACTGCTGTCTAGACAGGTTTGATAGGCCTGCTCGGGGTCAGGCTCGGGCCACAGCGCCCAAGCATCGTTGTGCATGTCCGGATCGCCTTCGAAGAGAAGGTCGGCGGCAAACTCCTTGACTGCAGCTCGTGCCATCCCGTACCCGAGCAGAGCGAACGGACACGACTTGTACCCGAAGGTCACCATGTATCCGTCCTTGATCTCAGAGAGGATCGCCTCGCTGCCGAGAACGTCGAAGGCTTCGGATGGATCGCCCGTGGCGTAGTCAGGATTCCCAACGACAACATCAACGAAAGCACCATGACTCAAGCTGTAATGAAGCACAACGTTCGAAGCTTCGTGGCCCTGAAGTGACTCTCCGACGTTCGCTCCACTGCCCAGTCCCATCGTCCCCGTCAAAGAGGCGAATGGGATGTCGGTGCAATCCGCTTCTTCAGCCGGTTGGGGCGACGCGTCTTTCGTTTCCTCGTCCGTCGGAGTCTCGCTTGGTATGGGCGTCGGGCTGCCGTCAGGATCGATCTGGAGCAGGGTCTTGTCCTCGACGTTGGTGACCCAGACGTATCCGTCTGCAACCGCGATCTGTCCGTCACCCCGACTGCCGGTCTCGATCCTGTGGAGGAGCTCGCCCGTTTGCGGATCGATCTCGTAGGCGGCGTTGGATGTTTCGTCCGTCAGCAGTAGCCAGATTCCTTCGTCACCCGATGCGATGTCGCGCAGGTCCCCTCCCACACGGTCATCCACTTGGCCGGATGCGTCACCGGAAACATCCACCCGCTTGAGCGATCCTGTGCTGTCGGTCTGCTGGGCTATCCAGGCGACAGACCCGTGGATCGCCAAGCCCGAGGCAGTGCCCGACAAAGTGATTGGTAGTAACTGGTCGGCGACCCCCTCTCGGTTCGAGATGTGCCACAGTTGATCCTCCTCACGATTTTCAAGGATCGCCCACACTCCATCCTTGTCGGCAGCAAGCTGCGAGACGAATCCCTCGGTGATTGTCCCAACTTCCCCGACAGGTCGCAGGGTCTGGGCATCAACCGGCGTAACACTCGTGCCGCCTTCTGTGTTCGCGGAGTACACAACGACTTCATCGGTGGCGGCGATCCGATCCGGGGATGCGGTGTCAACGGGGATGGTGACGGGGTCTCCTGGTGAGTCGGAGGGATCGATCCGTTGTAACGCTGGAGGATTCGCCTCCGATAGGTAGACGTACTCATCGTTCAGGGCCACGTGCCAGAGATCACCGCCTCCGCCTCCTCCTGCGTAGCCACTCCCCATAGAACCGTCGCCTTCCACACGGCTCAAGATCGCAACGCTGTCGGTACGAGACGTAACCCATGCTGATCCGAAGCCGGCTGCAATATCGACGGGCGTTCCATCGAGTTCGGTCGTGGCGATAACAACAGGTCCGCCGGATGCCGGTGGGAGGGCATCGTCACTAACTATCGGCTTTGCTTGAGTTACCAACAGCACTGCTACCAATGCGGCCGCCGTGACGGCCGAGCTGGTTACTACGAAGCGGAACTGGCGACGACGGACCTTCAGCAATACCTGCTGGCGCGCGGCGGGGATCTCCGATGCGATCGACTGGACGTGTTCGTCGCGAACACCTTTGAGGGTCGCTTCCAGCCTGGACTCGAAATCACTCATCGCTATCACCTCGCATCGCGCCTTCACCCAACGCGCGCTCTAGCTTCGCCTTGGCTTTGAACAACTGGGACTTGACGGTTCCGGTTGAACAGTCGAGCGTGTCTGCGATCTCGACCTCGGTCATGTCTTCCACGTAACGAAGCACGACGCAGGCGCGTTGACGATCGGGTAGTGCGCGCACCGCGTCCCACAGATCGATTCGTGCCTCGTGGTCCGGAGCGGTGACCGTCCGGCCCCCCCGGTGAACCAACTCGTTCACTCGAAGCTCGACCTTCTGCCGGCGGAACCGGGAACGGCACTGGTTCACGACGATCTGACGCAGGTAGGCATGCGGATGCTCGAGGGACCGGAAGCTGTTCCACCCCGAGCACGTCTTGAGGAACGCCTCCATCACGGCTTCTTCGGCCGCCGCGGCGTCACCGAGCATCACGAAGGCCAGGCCTCGAAGCTGCGAGTAGTACCGGTCGAACAGCGCGGCGACCTGCCTGTCCCGCTGCCGCTCGGCCACTCGGTCCAAAGTCGCCCTCTCCCCCAGAACGCTCATCCAATCAGGCTCCTCTCCTGCTTACCTGTAGATGAAATGCGCGAGAGGAGGGAAAAGTTGCCCGACGCCGATGCATGTGGCCTTCAGGAGCTCCCCAACCTCTCCACTTACCTGATACTGCGGCGATGGGAAATCTCGTCGATCCGCCGTGGGTTTGGCTCCCTGTCGTCATCACAATCACCATGGTCGTATTCACGGTGGGCTGGTTGAGGGTCCGCGATCCACAGCGTCGGCTTGGGCGACGCACCGGAGTGGTGACGGTGACCCTCGTTGCTTACGCGATCACCCTGGCTCTCGTCACCCTCCTCTCGAACGACCGCGTGGTCGCTCGTTCCATCTTTCTCGTTCCACTGAGCGACCTGAGATACGTAGCGGATAGATCGATTCTTCTCCAGTGCATGGCGAATGTCTTGCTGTTCGTGCCGTTCGGACTGTTGCTCCCGCTCGAGTGGAACGAGCTTCGGTCCGCCCTTCGGATAGCGACCGCCGGTGCAGCGGTGTCTCTTGTTATCGAGGCCGGGCAGTACTTCGTCGGCACAGGGCGAGAGACCTCGACCACGGACGTTGCCCTGAACGTCCTCGGAGCCCTGACCGGCTACGCCCTTCTGCGGATCCTCGTCCCGAGTTGGATCCGAGTCACGCCCCACTAGACTCGCTCGATGCTCGACCGGGCCCTGCGTTTGACCTTCAGGAACTTCCCCACCCTGTTCTTGATGGTGGCCGCGATCAGCGTTCCGGCAGCGACGATCTACTGCTTCATCTTCCGCAATGCCATCGCCGTGCACGAGCTGCACGACACGATCCTCACGTTCCCCGGCGGGCGGCAGGTCGCCGGGGTGGGACGACAGACGCTTCTCGTATCCCGTTGGGTCGGGTGGGGCCTTGTGTTGGCGGGCGTGCTCCTGATCCCTTACCTCGCCCGGGCGGCGCGTCGAGTGCTGGAGAGAGAGGCCGCCGGCGAAGTCCCCACGGTCCTCGATGCGCTGCGCGAGAAACCGAGCACGAAGCCTCGGCTCAAGGAGGCGTTCGCGGCGGCGCGCGGCCCCCTCATCGTCTGCCTGGTGATCGCACTCTTGGTCGGGACGCTCACCCTTCTGGTGGGCCTCGCGCTCAGTGAATTCCTCAGCGAGGGCCGCTTGTGGGCCGGCGTCGGGCTCGCCCGAGGGGTCGCGTGGGCGATGTCGGTACCCTTTGTCCTAGTTCCGCTCGCACTTTCTTCGCAACCTTCTGAAAACCTCTAGAAAGTAGCCGTACCGCGGTGCTTTAATCGAATTTCGTTAATGGCAGAAATTTCCTTTTATAGGAACCGTCGAAGGAGAGCCGCAGTGGACCAAGCGAAGGCGACGGCGGCAGCCGAACTGCCCCAGATAGACGCGTTCAAGTCCTTGGCCGAGGGTCATCGCGCCACGGTCAAGCGCATCCGGGAGACCAACCGACAGCGACGCCTCCGCTACCTCTTCTACTTGAACCTCGTCATCTTCAGCTACCTCGTCGCGCGACTTCTGGAAGACCGGCCCTTCCATTTCGGGCTTCCCAACTTCGGTCCCGACGCGGTCCTCTGGCTCTTCCCGCTGTTGATGATCTTCCTCATCCTCATCATGGTTGCAGGGCCGATGGTTGCGAACGGTCGGTCCCCCGCGGTGCGATACAGCCCCGAACAGATCGGGGTTGGTTTCGACGACGTGCGCGGGATCGATGTCGTTCTCGAAGAAGTCACGCGCTCACTACAGATCTTCTTGGCATACAAATCGTTCCGTGAGGAGCTCGGCGGCAATCCACGACGCGGGATCCTTTTCGAGGGATCACCGGGGACCGGCAAGACGCACCTAGCGAAGGCGATGGCCGCAGAAGCGGGGGTGCCCTTCTACTTCGTCTCTGCTCCGTCGTTCCAGAGCATGTTCTACGGGATGACCGCCTTCAAGATCCGCGGCTTCTTCAAGACCCTCAAGAAGGCAGCACGCAAAGAGGGCGGTGCGATCGGCTTCATCGAGGAGATCGACGCCATCGGGTTGTCCCGTGGTGGATCCGAATCGATGGCGCCATACGAGAGCTTCGGTATGGA
>JAXDJL010000029.1:0-11291 GCA_034665685.1 Actinomycetota bacterium
CACTCGATCCACTTTCGCCTGGATCGAGTTGCCGTTCACCGATATGAGCGAGATGCGGACGTCGTGGGGCCGGATGTATGCGGACGCCGCCGCCCCGTCGCTGAGATGAGCGGCGCCCTTGATCAGCTGGTCGCCGGACTGAACGCGGCCACCGATGACGAGACCCTGAAGGACGTTCGCCGCTCCGACGAAACCGGCGACGAAAGGTGTGGCCGGCTCGTTGTAGACCTCGCTGGGGGTACCGGTCTGCTCCATCTTGCCGTGGTCGAGGATGACCACCCTGTGGGCCAGCTCGAGCGCCTCTTCCTGGTCGTGCGTAACGAGGAGGCTGGTGATCCCGAGCTCCTCGTGAAGGTCCTGGATCCAGCCGCGGAGGTCGCGACGCACGCTCGCATCGAGGGCTCCGAACGGTTCGTCAAGGAGCAGCACGCGAGGCTTCGGCGCCAACGCCCGCGCTAGTGCCACCCGCTGGCGCTGTCCCCCGGAGAGCTGCGCGGGATAACGCTTGGCGAAGCCCTCGAGACGAACCAGGTGCAGAAGCTCGTCCACGCGCTCTCTCTGCGCGTCCTTGTCGACCTTTCTCACCGAGAGGCCGAACGCGATGTTGTCTCGCACGTTCATGTGGCGGAACAGCGCGTAATGCTGAAAGACGAAACCGACGCGTCGCTCCTGCACGCGGAGATTCGTCAGCTCGCTGCCACCCATCAGGATCCGGCCGCCCGTTGCGGTCTCCAGACCCGCGATCATGCGAAGGACTGTGCTCTTACCCGACCCGCTCGGCCCTAGGAGCGCCGTGATCTTCCCCTCTTCCGCGCCGAAGCTGACGACTTCTACGGCCGTGAAGTCTCCGAACCTCTTCGTTAGTGACTGAACTTCGATCAGGGGATTCACGCTGACTGCTCCTTCGTTCGCTTGTTCTTCAGGTATTCGATGCCCAACAGGATGAAGACGGAGATGGCGGCGAGCGTCAGGGCGACGAGGTATCCCTGCGCCTCTTGCCTTTCCTCGAGCGCACGAAGGATGTAGAGGGTCGCCGTTTCCGTTTGACCCTGGATCGAGCCGCTAACGATCAGAACGGCTCCGACCTCGCCGAGGGCCCGCGCGGTGGACAACGCGATCCCGTACAGGAGGCCCCAGCGGATGTTCGGCAGGGTCACGCGCAGGAAGGTCTTGAAGGGCGTGGCCCCCAGCGTCTTCGCAGCTTCCTCCTCGTCCGTCCCCAGTTCCACGAGGATCGGCGCTACGCCTCGGATGACGAAGGGGATGCAGATGAACGCCGTCACCAGGATCATCGAGGGCAGGGCAAAGATGACCTGGATCCCGCGCGAGCTGAAGAAGGGCTCGAACCACCCTCCTCGGCCGAAGAGGATCACGCACATGAGACCGACGATGATCGGCGACACCGCGAACGGAAGGTCCACGAGCGCGTTCATGAACCCTCGACCGAAGAAGCGATGACGAACGAGAACCCACGCGGTTAACACCCCAAAGATCGTCGTTACCGCCACCGTGATCACAGTGATGATCAAGGTCAGGTAGTACGCGTGAGTCACGTCGGACCTCGTCAACGTGTCGGTGATCGCCGAGAAACCTTCCTTCAACGCGATCCACACGATCCCCGCGAACGGAGCGAGGAGGAGGATGAGGACGTACAGCAAGCTGACGCCGATCAAGCTCCATCTCAGCAGTTTCTGGCGCGCCCCACCGGCGGCCAGGGCCGGTTGCGTGCTCATAGGACCTCCGCCCCAGTGCGGTTGAGCAAGCGCTCGGTGATCAAAACGAGAACGAAGGACAGACCGAAGAGCAAGGTAGAGACCGCTGCCGCTTCGTCGTATTTGAACTGACTGGTCAGCTGGAAGATGTAGACGGGCGCCGTCAGCGTCTTGCCCGTCAGGTTGCCGGCGATGATCACGATGGCGCCGAACTCACTAAGCGCCCTGGCGAAGGCCAGAAGGGAGCCGCCGGTGATGGCCGCTCTTAGGTGCGGCAGGATCACCTTCCAGAAAGTCGTCCAGCCGTTGGCGCCCAGGACGTAGGACGCCTCTTCCTCCGCCCAGTCCATCTCCAGGAGAACCGGCTGCACCGTTCGAACGATGAACGGCAACGTGACGAACAGGAGGGCCAGGAGGATCCCCGGCCATGCGAAAGCGATCTGTATCCCGTGATCTTTCAGGAAGCCGCCGACGGGAGAGTTCGGACCGTAAAGAGCCACCAGCATGACGCCGGTAACCAAGGTCGGTATGGCAAACGGCAGGTCGACCAGCGCGCTGAATATGTTCCGTCCGGGAAAGCGATAGCGCACCAGCACGTACGCAAGCAAGGTGCCGAAGAACGCGTTGATGATCGTCGTCGCGATGGCGAGACCGATCGTTAGCTTCAGAGCTTCGAGTGCAACGGGAGCCGTGATCGCATCGGCGAAAGCCGACAATCCTCCGGATAGCCCACGCGACACCACGGCCGCCAGGGGGAGGGCGACCATGATGCCGAGATAGAACAGGGCCAGTCCTCGAAGCCCCCACTTGCCGCCCCACCATTCGCCAGGCGAGGCCCAAGGCCGTGGGGCCCTGGGGGCTTCGAGAACCAGTCCCTGCTCAGACATCTATCCCTGCGCTTCCTCGAACGCCTTGGTGAAGATCCCATCGGTCTCTCCAAAGACGTCTTCGTTGATCGCGTCCCAGCCGCCGAGGTCCTCGACCGTGAACAGGTCCTCGACTGGAGCGAACAGCTCGCCGTCGCCCTTCTGGGCGTCGGCCGCATCCGTGGGCCGAAGGAAACCAACAGTCGAGTACAGCTCCTTCGCCTCGTCGGTGTGCAGGAACTCAACGAATGCCTCCGCAACCTCACGAACGCAGTGGGTGTCAACGTTTTCGTCGACAACTGCGACGGGGTTCTCGATCAGTACCGTTGAGGGCGGGATCACCATCTCATCCGGAAGCCCGGCGTCGTTGGCCGTGAGGATCTCGTTCTCGTACGTGATCGCGACGTCTCCGTTGCCCGATTCGAAGTTCTTGATCGAGTCGCGGGCCGTCTTGTCGAGCACCGTCACGTTCGTGAAGATGCCCTTCAGCAGCTCTTGAGCAGCGGCGGTGTCGTCTTTCTTGCCACCCGCGTAACCGCGCAGGGCGGCTCCATAAGCGCCCACGATGTTCCAACGAGCTCCACCACTCGAAGCAGGGTCGGGCGTGAGAACGTCGACCGAACCGGCGAGGTCGTCGAAGTCCTCGATGTTCTGGGGGTTGCCCTCACGAACGTCGAAGACCACGAGAGAGGTGGACACGATCCCGTCGTCGGGAGCGTCTTCCCAATCGTGCGTGATCAATCCGGCGTCTGCTACCGCGTCGACGTCGGGGCCAAGAGAGAGCGCCACGATGTCCGCGGGGAAACCGCTGGCGACGTTCTGCGACTGCGTCGTGCTGCCTCCGTAAGACTCTTGGAAGATGACCTGCTGGTCATCGTGCTCTTCCTTCCACAGCGTCTGGAAAGCAGGGATGATCTTTCCGTAGACCTCGCGAGGGGTGCTGTACGCCGCGAACGTCAGCGTGAGAGGCGTCGCGGGGTCGGGTGTTGCCGGGCATTCGCCGCCGGGAGCGGCGGCCGTGTCCTTGTTGTCTCCGCCGCAAGCTCCCAGCAGGAGACCTGCAAGTACAAGGGCGGAGAGCGCGCGCTTAGTGGGACCGAACTTCATGGTTGTTGCTCCTTTCGGACGGTTCCAAACTTCAAGGTGCTCCTCCGGGGGGTCGGAGAGCGCTCCTGCTGCTGCAGTCAGCTCGCTCGTTTGGGGATCTCGTTCAACCGGACCTTGGTAGACGTCTCGAGCCCCACGACCTCACCCTGGTGAACCTTGATGAGGACCGATCCGAACTCGATCTGACGAAGGGCTTCCCTGATCTGGGCCAGCACTTCTTCTTCCATTTCCGGCTTCATGGCGTGCGAGTAGACAACACTCCTACAGGAGTGTCAAATACCTCGTCCGAAGTGCCCCTCTTTGAGTACAATATCCCAGGTCAGAGCCCCTGTCCAAGGAAGGCGTCCCAAAGGGACACACTCTGGCTAGAGTGCGTTGAAGGGAAAGCAGATCAAGCCGTGAGGGCCTCGGCGAGCAGGCGGATGGCGCCCGGGTAGCGGTACTGGAGGCCCATGTGGGTCCCCTCGAACAGCTCGAGGCTGTGGTCGATCCCGGCCTTCGTGAGCTCTTTCGAAAAGGCCTGCGCGCCGAGATCGAGGTAGTACTCGTCCGACCGGCCGGCGTCGAGATAGATGCGCTTCATGCCCGCCAGCGCATCGAGATGCTTCGGCGCCATGCGGACGGGGTCCCACTCGAGCCACCGCTCCCAAACGTCCGGGACGAGACGACCGGTGTCGATCTCGAACGGAAGAATCGCCTTGCCGGGACGCTCGGGGTCCGGCGAATAGCACGCTGCCATCGCGTACGTATCGAGGGGGGGGCCGAAGATTCCGAAGTCGAACCGTTCGGCGCGGTGGAAGCGCTCCCAGAAAACCTCGTAGGAGCCTTCGAAGCGATCGCGCAGCAGGCGAACTGTGTCGGGGAACTCGGGCTGATAACAGACCTCGAACAGCGCGTCCCCCGCATGCGATGCGAGTGCGCCGAAAACGTCGGGACGCAACATCGGAACCACCATCGCCCCATATCCCCCACTGGACTTTCCTGTGAGACCGCGATGACCGGCGTCGGGAATCGTTGGATAATGAGAGTCGATGAAGGGGACGACCTCGTCGCACAAGTAATCCATGTAGCGTCCGGTCGCGATCGAATTGATGAACTGAGAACCGCCGTACGACGTCCACGCGTCCACGAACACCACGATCGCCTGGGGAACTTCGCCGTCCGCAAACAGCGCGTCGACGCGCTCGATCATCATTGGCTCGAACGCTGAGCGCGCCAGCCACATGTCTAACTGACCGGTCATCCCCTGGATCACGTAGACGGCGGGCAAGCGACGATCGCTGTCCGAGGACACTCCGGGTGGGAGGTAGACGTAGAGCGGTCGAACGGCGGGATCGCCCAAGGGGTTCCCCGCGAGGAGCTCCGATTCGACGACTAGCCGCTCGAACGTCCCCTTGTAGGACCGATCCCAAGGGGGGCCCGGAGGACCCGAAGCCTCCTTCAGCGCCATCTACCGACGGGAGTTGTGGAGCTCCGCGGCGATCTCGCCTACTTCCGTGGGATTGCGCCCGACCCTTATCCCCGCCGCCTCGAACGCTTCGATCTTCGCCTGTCCGGTTCCCTTGGAACCCGAGATGATCGCTCCGGCGTGCCCCATGCGTTTCCCTGGGGGGGCCGTCAGGCCGGCGATGTAACCGACGATCGGCTTGGACATGTTCTCCTTCGCCCATTCCGCAGCGCGCTCTTCCGCGTCTCCGCCGATCTCGCCGACGATCACCACCATCTCGGTTTCGTCGTCGGCTTCGAACTTCTCGAGGATGTCGATGAAGTCGGAACCCGGTATCGGGTCGCCTCCGATGCCCACGCAGGTCGACTGACCCAAGCCCTGTTGCGTCAACTCGTGAACGATCTGATAGACGAGCGTTCCGGAACGAGACACGAGTCCCACGGGTCCGGGAGCGCAGATCTCGCCGGGGATGATCCCCACGTTTGCCTTGCCGGGCGAGATGACGCCTGGACAGTTCGGGCCGATGAGGCTCGCACCCCTCTGCCCCGCGCGGATGTAGGGCACAGCGGTCGCCATGTCGCGAGCGGGGATGTTCTCGGTGATCGCCACGATCACGTCGATCCCGGCGTCATACGACTCGAGAACGGCATCGGCGGCGAAGCGAGCGGGGACGAAGACCATCGAGGTGTTGGCGTCCGTCTCCTTGACGGCTTCCTCCACCGTGTCGAAGATCGGCGTTCCGTCGACATCGGTCCCGCCCTTCCCGGGCGTAACCCCGGCCACCAACTTCGTGCCGTACTGCTTGTTCCTGTTCGCGTGGAACGAGCCCTCGCGTCCCGTCAGCCCCTGTACGACGAGACGAGTGTTGCTGTCTACGAGGATCGCCATCTAGGCCGCACCTCCGGCCGGGACACCCGACTGGGCCAGCTCCACGGCCTTCTTCGCGGCGCCGAGCATCGTGTCCGCGGTGACCAACATCGGGTGCGGAGCATCGGCGAGCATCTTCCGTCCCTCCTCTGCGTTCGTGCCGTCGAGACGTATGACGATCGGCACCTTCACGTCCAACCGGCTCAGCGCGTCCAGAACGCCCTCGGCAACGAGGTCGCAGCGCGTGATCCCTCCGAAGATGTTGATGAGCACGCTCTTGACTTCGGGGTTCGACATGATGACCTCGAGAGCGGCCGACAGGACCTCTGCATTTGCCCCCCCACCCACGTCGAGGAAGTTGGCCGGTTCGCCGCCGGCCGCCTTCACGACATCGAGCGTCGACATCACTAGCCCCGCTCCATTACCGATGATGCCGACGTCTCCGTCGAGCTTGATGAAGTTGAGGCCCTTCTCCTTGGCGAACCGCTCCTGCTCGGGGATCTCGTGCGCCGACTTCAGCTCCTCGAAGTTCGGGTGGCGGAAGAAAGCCGAGTCATCGACGGACACCTTCGCGTCGAGCGCGATCACGCGTCCGTCTCCTGTAAGGACGAGCGGGTTCACCTCGACGAGGGACGCGTCCAGCTCCCAGAACGCTCTGAACAGCTTGGGCAGGAGAGCGATCGCCTCTTTACGCGCCTCTTCGTCCAGTCCCGAGTCAAAGACCATCTTGCGAGCGTGGAAATCGGAGATGCCGAGCAGCGGATCGACGTGGACGTAGGTGATCGCGTCCGGTTGCTCGACCGCCAGCTTCTCGATCTCGACGCCGCCCTCGGCACTCATCATTCCGAGGAACTTCCTCTCCGTGCGATCGAGAAGGAACGAGCAGTAGTACTCCTTCTTGATGTCTCCGGCGCGCTCGACGAGGACGCGTTTGACGATGTGCCCCTTGATGTCCATCCCAAGGATCTGCTCGGCCACCTCGCGCGCCTCCTCGGGTGATTCCGCAAGCTTGATGCCGCCGGCCTTGCCCCGGCCTCCGACTTGAACCTGTGCCTTTACTACGACCTTGCCCCCCAGCTTCCGAGCAGCATCGGCTGCCTCGTCGGGGGTTTGCGCGACGCGTCCCTCGGGCACCGGCACTTCGAACTTCCGAAGGAGCTCCTTGCCCTGGTATTCGAAAAGATCCACCTAACCTCCAGCCTTGGCGTGCAGATGATCGTTAACCCAATCGACGATCTGAGTCGTGGTCGTACCCGGTGTAAAGATCTCTTTGATACCTGCGTCTTTGAGCTTGGGGATGTCCCCCTCGGGGATGATGCCGCCGCCGAACACCAGGATGTCCCCCGCGTCTTGCTCGCGGAGCAACTCCACCACCCGGGGGAAGAGCGTCATGTGCGCGCCGGAGAGGCAGGACAGCCCCACCGCGTCGACGTCCTCCTGGATCGCGGCCGCGGCGATCTGGTCGGGCATCTGATGAAGGCCGGTATAGATCACCTCGAAGCCGGCATCGCGCAGCGCGCGGGCCACTACCTTTATGCCGCGATCGTGGCCGTCAAGGCCGGGCTTTGCCACCAAGATGCGAGGTCGTCCGGAAGCCACGCCTGAGTACTCCTTGGGTAGGTGCGAGAACAAGGTCCCTATGCACGGGCCCTCTCGCAAGACCGCACGAAGGCCTCGGCCCGACTCGTTTTGCTACGGTTTGGCCGAGGGCGGCTGAACAAGCCGGACGAAGCCAGAGAAAGCCGGGCTGAAGCCGGACCAGATTAGCAGGTCAAAAGGGGCGTCAGAGGTGGAGGAAGCCGCGACGAGAGGTTCCGGAACGCTCTACGACCCGGGCTCGTTCGAGCCTCAAGACGGGGCTCTCTCCTCGCGCGATCCGCTGTCGTGGGAGGGATATCGAGACGCCCTCGACGCGGCCCGCTCTTCCTCCGCGGCCGACGAATCGGTGGTTGCCGGACCGGCGCGGATCGCAGGTCACGAGGTCGAGCTCGGGCTCTTCGACTTCACGTTCCTCGGAGGAAGCATGGGAGAAGTGGCCGGCGAACGGCTGGCGCGCGGCCTCGAGCGAGCCAAAGAGCGGCGCGTCCCATTCATCCTCCGCACCGCGACCGGTGGAGCGCGGATGCAAGAGGGGATGCGTTCGCTCGTCCAGATGCCCAAAGTGGTAGCAGCGCGACTGGGCCTCAGCGAGACGGGAACGCCGTTGATCGCGGTACTGGGTCACCCAACGACCGGAGGGGTGCTGGCGAGTCTGGCGGCTCTGGCGGACGTGACGGTTGCCGAAGCGGGCGCGACGGTCGGTTTCGGCGGGCCTCGCGTCGCCGAGGCCTTCACGGGCCGCCCCTTGACCGGCATCTCACACACCGCCGAGACCGCGCTCGGCTCGGGCTTGATCGACGACGTGATCGATGCCTCCGGCATGCGCGCTTACCTGGCGAGAGCACTCCGAACCTTGGCGCCGGATCAACCGCACGAAACGGCTCACGCGCCGCCGACCGTGGAGAAGCGCGAAGAAAAACCCGATGCTTGGCGGGCGGTGGCCGCGGCGCGCTCGACGCAGCGCCCGCTCGGCTTCGAGTTACTGCTCGAGATGTCGGAGAGCTTGATAGAGCTGCGCGGGGACCGGCAGGGTGTAGACGATCCTTCGATCGATTCGGCGATAGCCCGCGTCGCGGGACGCCGGATGGTGGTGATCGCTCTCGATAGAGAGCGCGTACCCGGTCCCGGAGCCTTCCGCAAAGCACGCCGTTGCCTCGAGATCGCCGCTCGACTTCACCTCCCGGTCGTTACGTTCGTAGACACGCGAGGAGCCGATCCCGGTGAAGACTCCGAGGCGGCCGGAATAGCGTGGGAGATAGCAAAACTGCTCGAGGAGCTGCTCGCGGTCCCGGTCCCCACCCTTTCGATCGTGATCGGCGAAGGGGGCAGCGGAGGAGCGCTGGCGTTCGCCGCCACCGACGTCCTTCTCATCTTCGAGGACGCCGTTTTCTCCGTCATCGGGCCGGAGATGGCGGCTCAGATCCTGTGGCGCGACAAGAGCCGGGCCGAAGAAGCCGCAGGGCGACTGAAGCTTGGGGCTTTCGACCTCCTGCGGCTCGACATCGCCGACGGGGTCTTGCCGGAGCCGGTGGCCTCGGGGCCTATAGCCGCGGCCATCGCCTATCATCTCGGCCGACTTAGCGAACAAGCGACGAGCCCTGCCGAGCATGTCTCGAAGCGGCTCGAGCGCTGGAGGGATCGAGATGCCCACTGAGAAACGAGCGCGCCAGAAAGAGAATCGCGACGTCGCGCTCTCGCAGAGGGCTCAAGAGGAGAGACGGCGACGGATCCTCCGCTTGATCGCCATCGCGGTGGTTCTGGGCATCGTGATCGTGGCAGCGATAGTGAGCGGAGGCGGCGACAAGGAGGACGACGGACAACCTGCCGCGAACCCGAGTGCTGCGGTGAGGTCCCCAGATGCGGGTGCGGTCGCGTGCGACGGCCCCCAGCCTCCCGAGGCGAACCCGCAGCAGTACGACGAGCGGCCTCCACTCGATTTGAAAGAAGGCGTCGACTACTCCGCCGTGATCGACACCTCATGCGGGGAGATCCAGATCGATCTGGACGAGAACCAAGACACGACGGTTGCGAACTTCATCTTCCTCGCTAACGAGGGTTTCTACGACGGGCTCATCTGGCACCGGGTCGAGCAGAACGCCGTCATCCAGACCGGGGATCCGGACGGCTTCGGTCTCCAGGAGCCGAACGGGCCCGGCTACACGATCCCCGACCAGCCTCCCGAGAGATCGGAGGTCTACACGTACGGCGTCGTGGGGATGGCCAACACCGGCCGGCCGGAGACCGGTGGGAGCCAGTTCTTCATCGTCACGCACGACCCCGAGGGTGGCAAGCCCGCCGGATACCCGCCGAACTACGCGGTCCTGGGTCATGTCGACCCGTCTTCATACGAGACGCTCACCCTGATCGAATCCCAGCGCACGCTGGGGTCGGCCGGCAGCGATCAAGCTGAGGCAGTGAAACCGGTCGTGCCGATCTACATCAACTCGATCGAGATCATCGAGAACTGATTGGCCCGGTCGTCCGGTAACGCCGCGCCTCGAGAGGATCCCGGCTGGCGGAAGGCAGTCCTCGCACAGCTCTTCCCGATCGGTAGCCGCAAGACCCAGCGGGAGCTCGACGGCCTAACCGTGACGCGCGTCTTGTTCGTCGCGCTCGTGCAGGCGGCGTTCGCCGGCGGCCTCATCCTCGTCATCATCACTCGCACGATGGGCGAGCTCGACACCTTCCTCGCCGCGGTCTTGCTGGTTCTGGGCGCGATCGGTGTCGCTACCGGTCTGATGCTTCGAGGGAAGCCGCTGGCCACCGACAACGCCGTCGCCCTCGCCCAATCGTTCCGAAAGCGTTTCTTCGTCGGCTTCGCGGCGAGCGAGGTACCGATGCTCGCGGGCCTGGTCATCGGGATGATCCGTCAGGAGTTGTGGCCGTACCTCATCACGCTCCCGTTCTTCGTAGCGGGGATGATCGTTAGCGCTCCGAGCCGCTCGAACATCGACCGAGCGCAAACCGCGATCGCACTGTCCGGGTCCGGGCTCCTGTTGAGAGATGAGCTGATGTCGACCCAACCACCGCCGAGCTAGACGGGGGTCAGCGGCGCCAGCGTTAGATCGAGCCGCTTCTCTCCACCCGCGTCCGGGAAGTTGATCGTCGCCTCCACACCGACGGGAGAGCGCGAGATCGACAGGATCGTTCCACGGCCCCATTTCGAGTGCTGCACTTCCTGCCCGACCTTGAAGCCCGCGGGATCGTGGGTGATGCGCTTGCCGGTGAACGGCTGCTTCGACCGAGACGGAGCGGAGGGACCGGGCCTGTCGCCAACCAGCCGGATCAGGTTCTCCGGGATCTCCTTCAGGAAACGGGACGGAGGGTTGTAGTTGGGCGATCCCCACAACGTCCTGGACCACGCGTTGAGCAGATACAAGCGTTCGCGCGCACGCGTGACCCCCACGTAGCAGAGACGGCGCTCCTCTTCCTCGGCCTCCGGGTCGCCCAGGCTGCGGATGTGCGGGAAGACGCCCTCCTCCATCCCGACGATGAAGACGACCGGATATTCGAGTCCCTTCGCGGTGTGAAGCGTCATCAGCGTCACGGCCGCGTCGCTCTTGTCTATCGAATCCGTGTCAGTGATGAGCGCGATCCGCTCCAGGAAGCCCGACAGTCCCGGCTCCTCGGCCACCTCCTCGTACTCCGTGGCGACACCCATGAATTCCTTGAGGTTCTCCTGACGCGACAGCG
>JAXDJL010000030.1:0-5691 GCA_034665685.1 Actinomycetota bacterium
ATCAAGTTGGGAGTCTGCTGACCGAACTCTGCCCGCAGCACTTCGGTGGCCCTGGTCGCCTCCGCGTCGGGATCGTTGAAACCGCCGGACGACAGCCGGTCGGCGACGCCGCCGCCCACCGCCCCCGCGAGGACAAAGAAGACCGCGGTTGCCACGAGGATCCATCTGCGCCTGCGGACGGTGAAGGCGCCCAGTCTATCGAACACGAGTCGCTCCCTTCGAGCTGGTGGCTTAACGTCGGTAACTTAGCACCGTTAAGCTAACGCTGTAAAGGGATTCCTAGGCGGGATTTAGAATCAGGTACGGGGCACGCAGAGCTCGCCGTGCGCCTCGGCGAAGGCGGGCCAGGTGTTGGTGCCGCGTGGCGGGCCCACCTGGAGCTTGCCGGTGTCCACGATCACCTTGCCGTCCACGATCTCGACCGGGAAGCGGTCCAGCCCCCTCGGTGCGGGCCCCTCGAAGTACTCCCCATGCAGGCGGTACTTGGAGCCGTGGCAGGGGCACTCGAACAACATCGACCGGGAGCAATGCGGGACCGAGCACCCGAGGTGCACGCACTTCCGATAGAGCGCCTGGATCTTCGTGTCCATCGCCCCCACGATCGAGTAGACGGGGGAGTCCCCCGAGCCCTCGTAGTAGGTCAGGTAGAAGCGGCCCTGCGACACGAAAAGAGGCGTATAGCCGCCCTTGGGGCCGACCGCCTTGAGGATCTCCTTGTAGTCGCCGGCCGCGATCTTGGTCCCGAACCCTCCCGTCAGCTTGGGCCACAGGAAAGAGAGTGAGCTCATCCCGAAGAGGCCGAGGAAGCCGATGAAGGACATCCCCCAGGCCCGATTGAGGAATTGCCGCCGGGAGACGTCGTGCTGCTCGGGGGTCAGGGGCTTGCGGGCGATGGGAGGGACCGGCTCCACGGTGACGTCGGTGGCAAGCATCGGGGCTTCCCGGGGGCTGAGCAGGGCGTCCTTCCGCTCGGCGGCGGCCGTCCACAGGAGGTCCGCGATCGAACGGGCCGTGAATCCGGCCCTGGACGCCCCCCCGGATAGTTCCCTGCGGTGCAGTCGGAAGGCTTCTGCCATCTCGTGGCCGAAAGCAGCTCGGAATCGGCGGGGGTAGAGACGGAGCAGGGCG
This sequence comes from Actinomycetota bacterium, assembly GCA_034665685.1. GTDB lineage: Bacteria > Actinomycetota > CADDZG01 > CADDZG01 > WHSQ01 > JAUJNU01. Next base: position 1,129 of record JAXDJL010000030.1, read on the forward strand.
GCGTAGATCCGGTCCATCCGAGACCCCTGCTCCGGCATCGTCATCCGGGTTCCGGCGTGGGAGAGGGCGAGCCCCGCTTGAGGAGTCCCTTGGTTCTGGCTTGCGTAAGGAGCTGTTCCAGGCGATCCGCCTCCGAAGAGGCGGCCGCCGCCCCCGCATCCGTCACCCGGTAATAGCGCCTGCGGGGGTCATCCTCCGCCCGCTTGGCGGTCTCCTCGAGGAGGCCCTGGTCGAGGAGCTGCTTGATCGACCGGTAGAGGGTGCCGGGGCCAAGGGTGGAATGACCCTCCAGGCCATCGAGGTCCTGCATGATCGCGTACCCGTGCTTCTCTTCGGGCCCGACGGCTACCAGGATCTGGAACATCGGGGGCGTGAGGCGGACCTTGCGGCCGCTCACGAGGCAGCTCTATCTATGTGCGCCATGACTATATCCATAACAGATATAGATAGGGCCGTACAGAGGCCTAGCGGAAGTTCTCGAAGAACTTCGAGGGGGTCGGGCCGCGTTGGCCCTGGTATTTGGAGCCCACCCGGCCCGAGCCGTAGGGATTCTCGGCGGGGGAGGTGAGCTGGAAGAAGCTGATCTGCCCTATCTTCATGCTCGGATAGATCGTGATCGGGAGGTTCGCCACGTTCGAGAGCTCCAGCGTCAGGTGCCCCTCGAAGCCGGGGTCCACGTACCCCGCGGTCGAGTGGATCAGGAGCCCAAGGCGCCCGAGGGAGCTCTTCCCCTCGAGGCGGGCCACGAGATCGTCGGGGAGCCGCACGTACTCGCTCGTGGAGCCGAGGACGAACTCACCCGGATGAAGGATGAAAGCCTCGTTCTCCGCCACCTCGACCAGCTCTGTGAGGTTCTCCATCGGCTGCTTCACGTCGATGTGGGGGTACCGATGATTGTGGAAGGTCCGGAACATTTTGTCGACATGTAGATCAATCGATGATGGCTGGATATCCGCCTCGTCGAAGGGGTCGATGCCCACACGGCCGTCCTTGATGGCCTGCCGTATGTCCCTATCGGAAAGGATCATCCTCGTCTAACTCCCCTGTCGAGCTCGTTCGAAGGCGGCGTGCGGGGAGTCTATCGAGGGAGGGCGCAACCACCGTGGGATTCCGATGCGTCGACCTATAATCCGTCGTCCCTGCGGGTGTAGCTCAATGGCAGAGCTCTAGCTTCCCAAGCTAGTGACGGGAGTTCGATTCTCCTCACCCGCTCCAACCAACGTTTGGCCCCGGAAATAGAGGCGGGGTCGTGTGAGTTGGAAATAGTGGGTAGGTCATGGTCGGTGTGAGTCGCTTCGAGCCCTTCTGAGGCTCAATCAGACTCCCCCCAACCTGAATCACAGCCGCGGCTCTGAGTCGCGATGAGAGAAACGAGGAACGTCTTAGTGGCAGCAGCGCTCGACAGAACCTTCGCTTCGCTGCGCGTCCGCAATTACCGATGGTTCTTCTCCGGTCAGGTCATCTCGTGGACCGGCACCTGGGTTCAATGGGTGGCCCAGGGCTGGCTCGTGCTGCAGATAACGCACAGCGGATTCGGCCTGGGGATGATCACCGCCCTGCAATGGCTCCCCGTCCTGCTGTTCGGCGCGTGGGCCGGTGTGATCGCCGATCGCTTCGACAAGCGCAAGCTATTGATCTTCACGAACGTCTCTGGGGGCATCTTCTCGCTCGGTCTGGGGATCGCGACCGTCGCCGGGGTGGTGAACCTTGGCATCGTCATCGTCGCCGCTCTGCTGCTCGGTCTCGTCACCGCGGTGGACAACCCGACGCGTCAGACGTTCACCATGGAGATGGTCGGCCGCGATCGGCTGACGAACGCTGTCAGCCTCAACACCGCGACGTTCACGACGGCGCGCGTGCTGGGACCGGCCGCCGCAGGGTTTCTGATCGCGGGCGTCGGGCTCGGGCCGTGTTTCCTGATCAATGCCGCCTCGTTCATTCCGATCACGCTTGCGCTGATCTTCATGCGGAAAGACGAACTCAAGCCGTCCGGGCAAGTAGCGAGGACGAAGGGGCAGATCCGCGAGGGGTTCAGGTACGTCGCGTCGATCCCGGTACTTCGCACACTCCTCGTCATGATGGCTGTCGTCGGAACGCTCCAGTACAACTTCCAGGTCATCCTGCCCGTCCTCGCGAAAGACACTTTCGGGGGAGACGCACGCACGCTCGGACTCATGGGCGCGGTGATGGGCCTCGGAATGTTCGCCGGTTCCATCGGCAGCGCGGCCAGCGGGCAAGCCGGCCGGCGACGCTTGATCGGATCTGGCTTTGCATTGGGCGGCTTCACATTGCTCACCGCTGCGGCGCCAAACATCTGGCTAGCGAGTCTGTTCATGATCCCGCTGGGCGCGTCGTCGATGTACTTCCTTGCGGCAATGAACACGACGTTGCAGCTGACTTCCTCAGACGTGATGCGCGGACGAGTGATGGCCCTCTACTTCGTTCTCTTCCTCGGTTCCACGCCGATCGGTGCTCCCATCATCGGATGGGTCTCGGAAACATTCGATCCTCGAGCAGCGCTGGCCCTCGGCGGTTTGGCAACGATCGCCGCTTGTATCTATGGCTACGTCCGGCTACGCGACGTGGCAGAGCGAGAAGCTGCCACTACGCATCGGGAAGCACTCGAGCACGAGGAGGAGCTGGCCGCGCACGCCGGCTGACCTCTACCGCGCCTCACCTGCAGCGAGGAACCGCGGCCCCGCATCACATAGATCGAAAAGTACGCACTCGGTGCATCTCGGCAGCTTCGGTTTGCAGACCGATCGTCCGTGATCGATGAAGGCAACGTGCAGGTCGTACCGGAGCTCGGGCGGGATGCGCGGGGTAAGTATCCGGTGGGCCGCGTCGGCCGTCACCTTGGGACCGATCCATCCGAGCCGCACTGCGATCCGGTAGACATGCGTGTCGATGGGGAACGCGTCGCGTCCCATCGAGAACACGAGGACGCACGCAGCAGTCTTCGGCCCCACACCTGGTAGCGCAACGAGATACCGCTCGACGTCTTCATCCGTAAGTTCATTCAAACGGTCCAGATTCAGCGCGCCTTCTTGCTCGAGGATCTCGTCGAGTATCCCCTTGATGCGGCCGGCCTTCACGTCTGCGATCCCACCGGGTCGGATCGCGTCGGCTAACTCGGTTGTATGCGCTTCGGCGACCGACTCCCAGCTGGGAAAGCGTTGCTTCAATCCAGCGAACGCGCGATCGCGGTTCGTATCGGACGTGTGTTGAGACAACACCGTCAGCACGAGCTCGTCGATGATGGGCAGCTTCGGCTTCGGAGTGAAGGGTCCTTGAATCTTCCTCAGCCGTCGATGAACCGCACGAACGCGGCGGGCAGACGGACCTTCTATCAGTGTCCGTGCCCTCGCGCGATGGACGCGAACTTCGTGTACTGGTTCATGAACGCGAGCCGCACGATGCCGGTCGGACCGTTGCGGTGCTTGGCGATGATGAGCTCCGCTTCGCCGCGCGCTTCACTGTCCGGGTTGTAAACCTCGTCGCGATAAATGAACATCACGACGTCCGAATCCTGCTCGATCGAGCCGCTTTCCCTCAGGTCTCCGAGGAGTGGACGCTTGTCGGATCGGTACTCGACGCCTCGGTTCAACTGCGACGCGCAGATGACCGGAACGTGCAACTCGCGCGCAAGGATCTTCAGGTTCCGCGAGATCTCTGACACCTCTTGCTGGCGGTTCTCGGACTTGCTCGGCGATTGCATCAGCTGCAAGTAGTCGATGATGACGAGGCCGAGGCCATGCTTCTGCTTGAGGCGCCTGCACTTCGCGCGGATCTCCATCAACGTTACGTTCGCCGAGTCGTCGATGAAGATGGGAGCTTCCGCCAAACGTCCCAGAGATGCGGAGAGGCGCGTCCAATCCTGTTCCTGCAACGATCCTTTGGCGAGACGCTGCGCATCCACTTTGGCGTCCGATGCGAGGAACCTCTTCACCAGCTCGTGGCGCGACATCTCGAGGTTGAATAGGACGACGGGCTTGTTGACCTTGAGTGCCGAATGCAGCGCGAAGTCGCTCATCAAAGCGCTCTTCCCCATGCTGGGACGCGCTGCGACGATGATGAGGTTCGAGGGCTGGAAGCCCGACGTGATCTCGTCGAGGTCGTGGAAACCGGATGCGATGCCGGTGATGCTCTCGCCGCGTTCGTAGAGCTTCTCGATCTCCTCCATGCTCTCGTTGAGGAGCGGCTTGATCTCCTGGAGGTCGTTCCGCATCCGCCGGTCGGCTACCTGATAGATGATCTCCTCGGCCTCGTCGACGGCGTTGTCGACGTTCTCTGGGATCGAGAATCCGATCTCCTGAACCCGGTTACCGGCGTCGACCAGGCGACGCAGGCGAGCGTGCTCCTCGACGATCCGCGCGTATCGAGCGGCAGAGGAAGCGGTCGGGTAGGCGTCGAGCAGGCCCAGGATCGCCGGCTTGCCACCGATCGCCTCGAGGGTGTCTCGCCTCGTCAGCTCGTCGGCGACGGTGACGGCATCCGGCGCCTCGCCCCGGGCGAAGATCGCCATGATCGCTTCGTAGATCTCGACGTGGGCAGGCTGGTAGA
>JAXDJL010000031.1:0-5040 GCA_034665685.1 Actinomycetota bacterium
TCGGCGACGTCGGCCCCAACGGGCCTCAACAACAGAGCCTGAAGGATCGCGGGGGCGGCGGCGCGCGCTTGCTCGCCCAGGGCACCGGACTCGACCGGCACGACGCGCCAGCCGGAGATCTCTATCCCCTCGATCTCGCACGCCTCCTCCACGGCCCCCTTGCCGCTCTCGGGAGAGGCGGGGTCGGCGAAGACCATGGCGAGGCCCAGCCGCTCGCCGGCCTCCTCGGACAAGAGGGCGGTGGGGATGGGGAGAAGCAGACCGGCTCCGTCGCCGGTGAGGGCATCTGCCGCGACGGCTCCCCTGTGGCGCACCCGGCACAGCGCCTCGAGCGCGGCATCCACGATCGAGCGGGAGGCCCTGCCCTTCGAGTCCGCAACGAAGCCGATCCCACAGGCGTCGCGCTCGTCTCGGCGGGCGTCGTACAGCTTCATGGGGACTCCTGGGGGCCGGGTGCGGAGGTGGGGGCGCTCCGAGAAGTGAACGTGTGCATGAAAAAGGCGCTCCCGCGTCGCGGAGCGCCATTGCTCGTCTGGGTGTCTTAAGTTGAGGGGGACGCTACCCGCGCGGGTCACTCGATGTCAACGAGCCTCCTCCCGCCCCCCGCCGGCCCCCGATATTCGGTCGCAGGGCCCTTTTTCGTTCGGGCGTACGAAGGAAGCTTCATCCGGTTGTGAAAAGAGCGTCCGTGCTCGACACTCGGTGGAGCCGACAAGTCATCCGACAAGTCATCCAAGGAGGAATCACATGCTCAATAAGAAGGTAGAAGCAGCGATGAACGACCAGCTGCAGAAGGAGCTGCAGTCTGCATACGTCTATCTGGCGATGTCCGCCTACACGGAGTCGCTCAGCCTCCCCGGCATCTCTCAGTGGCTGCGCTCGCAGTGGGAGGAAGAGCTGGCGCACGCGATGAAGTTCTACAACTTCATCGTCGACCGCGGCTCGCGGGTCGAGTTCAAGGCTCTCGACGCCCCGCCGGTCGACTACAGCTCGGCTCTCAACGTTTTCGAGACGGCGCTCGAGCACGAGCGTTCCGTCACCCGCTCGATCAACGACCTCTACGAGCTCGTCGCGCAGGAGAAGGACTTCGCCTCGCAGGCCTGGCTCGACTGGTTCGCGACCGAGCAGGTCGAGGAAGAGAAGAGCGTCGGGCAGATCGTCGACGACCTGAAGCGAACGGGCGACAAGGGCGATGGCCTGTACCTGATCGACCGCGCGCTCGGTTCCCGCACGAGCGCTGAGGGAGAGTAGCTAAGCCGGAAGCACCCAGAGGTTGTGCGCCAGGCTCTGGCCCAGCGCGACCCGCTCGCCCTCGACGTCCAGGATGATCGTGTCGTCGGGGGTTATCTCGGTGACGGTCAGCTTCTGACGGGGCATCAGCTTGTGGTCCTCCAGGTACTTGAGGACGTCGTGATTCAGCTCGACGTCCTCTAGGAGGCGCGTGAGAAGAGCGGTCTCGCCGGGCTTCATCTCGTGGACCGGCTTCAGCTGCGACCACTCGACCGCGGGCTTGCGGCCGGGGATCGGGTTCCCGTGGGGGCAGGTCAGCTCGCCTTCGAGCTTGTCGATGATGGCCTGCTCCACCTCCGGGGTCATCACCTTCTCCCAGTCCTCGGCCTGCTCGTGGCATAGGTGCCAGGGGATCCCCAGGATGTCCACCAGCATCCGTTCGGCGAGACGGTGCCGGCGCACCAGCGCCTCCGCCATGGCTCGCCCCTGCTCCGTGAGCGCGATGTCTCTCGTGCCGTGGATCGTGAGGAAGCCCTCGGCGATCAGCCTCTTGACCCCCTCCGAGACGGTTGCCGGCGCGAGACCCAACCGTTCTCCGATGCGGGCCTGCAGGATCTGGCGGCCCTCTTCCTCGAGCTCGAAGACCGCTTCGAGGTACTCCTTGTACGCCGGATTCAGCGTTCGAAGGTCGGGAGACGTGGCCGGAGATGTCGTCATCAGGGACGATTGTAAGCTCGCCTTACATGTCTCCCGCTAAAGCCAAGAAACGGCCCAAGCTCCTTCTTCTCGACGGCTACTCCCTCGCTTTTCGCGCCTTCTACGCCCTTCCCGAGGATCTGGCGACCAGCGACGGCACTCACACGAACGCCGTTTACGGCTTCACCGCGATGCTCATCAAGTTGCTTCAGGAGCAGAAGCCGGAGTACATAGCGTGCTGCATCGACATGGGGGCACCCCTCGAGAGAACGGCGGCGTTCCCGGAATACAAGAGCAACCGGACGGCGGCCTCGGACACGTTCAAGTCACAGGTTCCCCTGATCCTCGAGGTCCTCAAGGTGATGAAGATCCCGGTGTTCGGGCTTCCCGGGCACGAGGCAGACGACATCATCGCCTACCTCGCCAAGGTGAGCGAGAAAGAGGACATCGAGGTGAAGATCGTCACCGGGGACCGGGATTTCTTCCAGGTCGTGAACGACAACATCCACGTCCTCTATAACCGGCGAGGCATCACCGACATCGTAGAGATGGACCCGGCCGCGGTGGAGGAGCGCTACGGCGTGCCCCCGACCAAGTACGTCGAGTTGAAAGCCCTCGAGGGCGACAACTCCGACAACCTTCCGGGGGTTCCCGGCGTCGGTACGAAGACCGCGGCGAAGCTGATCCAGAAGTACGGAACCGCCGAAGAAGCCGTGGCGCACGCATTCGAGCAGACGCCGAAGCTTGCCGCGAACCTCGCAGAGCACGCGGCGCAGGTGGCGATCAACAAGCAGCTGTCCACGCTTGCCGAGGTACCGCTCGAAGGAGTGACGCCCGAGGACCTTCGGATGGGGGAGTGGGACCTCGCCGCGGTGCGCGAGCTGTACACCTCGCTCGAGTTCCGCACGCTCTTAGAGAGGCTGCTCTCCGACCTGCCCGAGGTCGCTCAGGGCGAGGGCGAGGCGTTCGAGCTCGAGGTCCGGACGTTCGCCACCCCCGAGAAACTCGAGGAGCTCGAGGCGGAGTTGCGCGCCGCGGGCGACGTCTCCATCGACCTCGTTCTGTCTGCGCCGCGCGGTGCTCCTCGATCGCTTGCGTTCGCGTGGGGCGACGGGCTCGTGGGGTTCGTCCCGGTCGGTCCCGAAGGCGTCTCGACAGAGGAGTGGGCCAAGGTTCTCGGGCCGCTCTTGAGCGACGAGTCGGTCACGAAGGTCGCCCACGGGGGCCGGGCCCTCACCCTGTCCCTTGCCGCGGCCGGAGTCGATATCAAGGGCCTTCGCCTCGACACGCACATCGGGTCTTACCTCCTCGACCCCGGCGCTCCCAGTTACTCGCTCGAAGACATCGCGCGCAAGTACACCGGACGCGAGCTGAAGGCGGTCGACGGCGTGGAACGCGACGAAGAATCGCAGGGGATGCTCGATCTGGGGGCCGGAACCGCATCGGAGATCGAGGCAGAGGATGCGAGCCTCCACGCTCTCGCGGTTCTCGAGATTGCGCAGGCGGTCGAGCCCGAGCTCGAGCGACTCGGGATGCGCGAGCTGTACGGCGACGTGGAGCATCCCCTCATACCGGTGCTCGCCCGCATGGAGCAGATCGGCGTGAAGGTCGACCTCGACTACCTCGCCGAGATGGCGCGGGACCTCGACAAGCGCATCGGCGTGCTCGAGACGGAGTGCTACGAGCTGGCGGGGGAACGGACCAACCTGGGGTCGCCGACCCAGCTCCGCGTTCTCCTCTACGAGAAACTCGGACTCAAGACGACGCGCCGCACCAAGACCGGTTTGTCGACCGACGCGCGAGCGCTTCAGCAACTCGTGAGTCAGCACCCGTTCGTCGGGAAGCTGCTCGAGTATCGGGAGCTGGCAAAGCTGAAGAACACGTACATCGATGCACTGCCCCCGTTGGTCGACCCGACGGACGGCCGCGTGCACACGACTTACGACCAAACCGTTGCGGCGACCGGTCGTCTCTCGAGCACGAATCCGAACCTCATGAACATCCCGATCCGCACGGACCTGGGGAAACAGATCCGTCGGGCGTTCATCCCGGAGCCGGGGAACCTGATCCTCTCCGTCGATTATTCGCAGATCGAGTTGCGCGTGATGGCCCATCTGTCGCAGGACCCGATCCTTCTCGACGTGTTCAAACAAGGTGAAGACATCCACTCGGCGACCGCGGCGCGTGTCTACGGCATCGAGGCGGCCGAGCTGACCACGGGCCAGCGATCGGTGGCGAAGATGGTGAACTACGGACTCGCCTATGGGATGGGTGCTCCGGGTCTCGCCGAGAGACTCAACGTTCCGGTGCCCGAGGCGCAGGACATCATGGATACCTACTTCGAGGTCTTCTCCGGCGTTGCGAAGTTCCTGGACGAGATCGTGAAGCAAGCGCACAAGGACGGTTTCACGACGACGATGTTCGGCAGGCGTCGCTACCTTCCGGAGTTGGGGAGCGGCAACCCCAGGGTTCGCGCTATTGGGGAGCGCCAGGCACTGAACGCTCCGATCCAGGGATCCGCGGCCGACATCATGAAGCTCGCGATGATCGAGGTCGAGAAGGCGATCGATCGCGAGGGTCTCGAGACGCAGATGATCCTCACCGTCCACGACGAGCTTGTCTTCGAGGTTCCTGAGGGGGAGCGCGACGCGGCGCAAACGCTCGTCGTTCGGGAGATGACGGGGGTCTGCGAGATGGAGGTCCCGCTCGAGGTAGACGTGTCCTTCGGTGCGAACTGGGCCGAAGCGAAGGGCTAGAAACCTAGGGGTAGTGCGCTCGTTCGAAGTTGGGAGCTTCGTCGAACGCGTAGGAGGTCGTGACCAGTCCCGACTGCACCCAGCTGTCGTTCGCGTACCACTTGAACTTCTGGGCCCCACCTAGGGCCGCCCAAGGCACGACGAAGGTGATCTTCCGCCCCTCGACCGAGAAGGTCCCCGGGTATGTGTCCGCTCCACTCGTACCCGGCACCCAACCGCCGTCGTCGGCGTCCGCGTAGACGTAGGGCTCGTCGTCCCCCTTGCCGTCGAACCTGAAGCCGACCGCCATGAAGGTGTTCCCGTCGGGCATCGCGTCCGGGACATCCGCGGCGAGGGTCAGCGTGAGCTTGACCTCGTC
>JAXDJL010000032.1:0-4097 GCA_034665685.1 Actinomycetota bacterium
ACGATGGTGGTGACGCCTGCGAGCAAAGCTTCCGCGAACGCGAACGCGGCCCCCGCGTAGATCGCCTTCCCATCGAGTCGCTCCGAGAAGGGATAGAGCACGTCGTCTCGCCACTCTGCGAACGGCCGGTCGTCGGCGAACCCCTTGAGGAGGTTCTGGAAGGCGTGTCCGTGGGCGTTGACGGTCCCCGGAACGAGAGCCACGTCTCCCCAGTCCTCGCGCTCGGCCCCCTCGGGAGCCTCCGCCGTAACCTCGATGACCCGGTCGCCTTCGATAACGACGCACAGCCCGGCCTGGAACCGGTCCTCGTGCCACACGAGCGCCGCGTCGATCGCTTTCATGTGCTGGATTATCGCCCTATAGGCTCGCCCGATGTCCGTTCATGTCGGTGATGCCCTCACCTTCGAAGGCGTAGTGGCGGTGGCATCCGCCGGCGAACAGGTCGATATCGCAGCGGGCACGGCGGAGCGGATGGCCCCGGCGCGCGCCGTCATCGAGGAAGCCGTCCACTCTGGCCTGACGATCTACGGCATCACCACGGGCTTCGGCGGGCTCTCGAACGTGCGCATCGAGCCGAGTGAAGCAGAGGACCTCCAGCGCGACATCGTTCGCTCCCACGCCACCGCGGTGGGCCCGCTCGTCCCGCGCGACGTCGTGCGCGCGATGTTGCTGCTCAAGGCAAGGACGTTCGCCTTCGGCATCTCGGGAGTTCGTTTCGAGACAGTGGAGCTGCTCGTGAACCTCCTGAACGAGGGCATCCATCCGATCGTTCCGGCACAGGGCTCGCTCGGGGCGTCGGGAGACCTCGCTCTCCTGGCCCACCTCGCTCTCCCGCTCATGGGAGAGGGGCAGGTCGAGATCGACGGCAACCCTCTGCCGGCGGGCGAGGCTCTTCGGTCTGCCGGGCTGACTCCCCTGAAGCTCTCGTTCAAGGAGGGCCTCGCTCTGGTGAACGGGACCGAGGCGATGCTGGCGTACGGGATCCTCGCCTACGACCGTTCGGAGAGATTGGCTCGGGCCGCAGACATCACGGGCGCGATGACGATCGAGGCTTGTCTCGGGACCGACCGAGCGTTCGACGCAGAGTTGATCGCACTCCGGAAGCATCCCGGGGCTCCTCGCTGCGCGAGCAACCTTCGCAGGCTCCTGGCGGACAGCCCCATCGTGCGCTCTCACAAGGAGTCGGACCATCTCGTACAAGACGCTTACTCGCTCCGCTGCATCCCACAGGTCCACGGCGCGTACCGCGACGGGCTCGAATACGTGAGAGGAACGCTCGAGGCGGAGCTCGCCTCCGCTATCGACAACCCAAGCGTCCTGCCGGGCACCGGCGAGGTCATCTCCGGTGGGAACTTCCACGGCGAGGCTCTGGGCTTGGCTCTCGATCACCTCGGTCTCTGCTTAACGGGTTACGGGACGATCGCGGAGCGCCGGATCGCGCGCCTCGTGGACCCCGAGTTGAACAACGGCCTACCCGCCTTCCTCACGCCCGACCCCGGCCGCCGCTCGGGCTTCATGCTTCCGCAATACACGGCCGCATCGCTGGTCTCGGAGTCGAGGACGCTCTGCTTCCCCGCGTCGTCGGATTCGATCCCGACCTCCGCCGGACAAGAGGATCACGTGAGCATGGGTGCGACTTCGGCCCGCAAGGCAATGGCGATCCTTGCGAACACGGAGCACGTGATCGCGATCGAAGCACTGGCCGCGGCGCAGGGACTCGACCTACGTGAGCCACTCAACCCGGCCGCAGGAACGGGGGCCGCGCGCGAGGCGGTGCGCTCGGTTTCTCCGCGGCTGGACGAGGACCGCTCTCTCGCAGACGACATCGGAAGGGTCAGACGAGCGTTGCAAGACGGATCGTTCGAGGGCCCGGTCGTCGACGCAATCGGCCCCCTCGACTAGCGCCTAGGTCATTCGGCGGTAACGCCTCACTGCCAGCGGAACGAAGATGACGCAGATGAGGAGGCCCCACAGAAGCGCACTCAACACCTTGCCGGCCGTGGGCCCGCCCAGACAAAGAGCCCGGGCCGCGTTGACCGCTGCGCTGATGGGGTTGACCTTCGCAACCGCTTGAAGCCATCCCGGCATTGTTTGAACCGGAACGAAGATCGAGCTGGCGAAGACGAGGGGGAACAGCCAGATGAAGCCTGCTGTCTGGGCGGTCTCGGTGTCTCGTACCGCGAGACCGATGTTCGCAGAGATCCATGAGAAAGCGAAGCCGAACAACACCACCAATGCCATGGCGCCGAGCGCCGGCAACAGCCCCGCGTGGAACCTGAATCCGATCAGATAGCCGACTCCCGTCATCAAGCAAACGACGAAGAAGTTCCGAACGGTGTCCGAAAGGGTGCGTCCGGCCAGCACAGCAGAGCGCGCCATGGGCAACGAACGGAAACGATCGATCATGCCCTTCGACAGGTCGTCCGCCAGTCCCACTCCGGTTTGCGTGGAGCCGAAGAGAACCGTTTGCACGAAGATCCCCGGCATGAGGAAATCGATGTAGTTCTCTACGCCCGGTGTGCTGATCGCGCCGCCGAACACGTACGCGAACAGCAGCACGAACATGATCGGCTGGACCGTCGAGAAGACCAGTAGGGCCGGCACGCGCACGTATTTGAGGAGGTTCCTCCACGTCATCGCGATCGCGTCGGCGATCGTCTCGCGGGGGCCGATGGTCCGAACCGTCCTCGCTTCCTGCACCGTGCTCATCGCTTCCCTCTCTTGCCGCGCCGCCCGGTCTCCTCGGTAGCATCCTCCTCAGGCGCGGCCTCTTCCGCTGCGTGACCGGTGAGTGTGAGGAACACGTCATCGAGAGTCGGCCTGCGAAGCGCGAAGTCGGCGATCTCGACGCCTGCCGTGTCAAGTGCGCGGACCGCGTCGGCGAGGATCGCCGGGCCGTGCGTGACGGGCATCCGGACCCGGCCGGTCTTCTCGTCCAACTGAGCATCTCCAGAGCCCAAGGCAGCGATCGCGGCCATCGCCTTGGGCCCGGCCGCGGGGTCGGCGACCGCAACTTCGAGCACCTCGCCTCCGACCTTGGACTTCAGCTCGTCGGGCGTTCCCTCCGCGATGATTCGGCCGTTGTCGATTACGGCTACCGCGTCCGCCAGCCGGTCCGCTTCCTCGAGGTACTGGGTCGTGAGGAGGAGGGTCGTTCCCTCGGACACCAATTGCTTGATCACGTCCCACAACGCGATGCGACTGCGGGGGTCGAGACCCGTCGTCGGTTCATCGAGGAAAAGGATCGAGGGACGCCCGACCAAGCTCGCCCCCAGGTCGAGGCGCCGGCGCATGCCTCCGGAGTACGTCTTGACGGTCCGGTCCGCCGCTTCGTCCAGCTCGAAACGAGCGAGGAGCTCGTCCGCTCGGGTCCGGATCTCCTCGCGTCCCAAGTGGTACAGCTTCCCAACGAGCACGAGGTTCTCGCGTCCCGTGAGGTTCTCGTCGACCGCCGCGAACTGACCGGCGAGACCGATCACGGAGCGAAGCGGTACCGCGTCCTTCACGACGTCGAACCCTCCCACCTCGGCGCGCCCCGCGTCGGGAGGCAGCAGCGTGGTGAGGATCCGCACGGCGGTCGTTTTCCCCGCTCCGTTCGGGCCGAGGAGGCCCATGACGGTCCCCCGCTCGACCTCGAGGTCGATCCCTGAAAGGGCCTCCACGGACCCGAAGCTCTTGCGGAGCCCCTCCACAACGATCGCTCGGTCGGTCATGCCGACAGACACTACAGAGGAAGGCGGAGTAGTCATCACAGAGGGCGACAGGAGAACCCTTACCGGCGCCTAAACTGTCCCTATCAGCTCGCGTCTGGGGGAAATCATGAACGCGCACTCGCTTCGCTTCCGCTTCGCTGCTGTCGCGGCAGTTCTCACGGTCGGTGCCGCCGGCGCCGTGTTCCTGGGTAGCTCCGAGCCCGCTCGGGGGGCCGGCTCATGCCCCGCTCCGGCGGAGAAGATGACGTTCTCGCCACCCAAATTCATCGACGAGACGCGCGCCGGAGGCGAGCCCACGGTCGAGCAGCACCCCGACGGCACGCTGCTCTACGGTTCGCACGCGGGTTCGACGCACTTCTACGCGCCGGCCGGAGCAGATCCCAC
>JAXDJL010000033.1:0-5770 GCA_034665685.1 Actinomycetota bacterium
GCCTTCTCCGTTCTCTGCACCGTGTAGGTCTTGGGAACCATCTCCGCGAAGACGAAGATCAGAACCGTCATCAGCGCGGCCGCCACCGCCTCACCACCGGTCCCGTAATGACCGATCGCGATCCCGGTCGCGATGGCGGTGCCTCCGATGTGTGCCAGTAGCGTTAGGAAGAGGACGACGCTGAGGAAAGGGCTCGGATCCTCCACGATCTTTAGCAGCGCTTCCGCGCCGCGCTTCTTCTCCTGAGCCAGGTGCAGGGCCTTGACCCGGTTCACGCGGGCGATCGAGGTTTCCGCCATCGCAAGGAATGCCGCCACCAAGAGCAGCAGGAGAACGACGAAGAAGCTCGCCAGATCGCTCACGGCGTGAGCTCCCTCTGGTAAGAAGCCAGCACCTCGGTGACGCGCTTGTCCATGGCTTCCTTGTCGTCCGCGCTCTGATGGTCGTATCCGAGCAGATGCAACGTACCGTGCACGAGGAGAGTTTCGAGCTCAGGAGCGAGGCCTCTGCCGAGCTTCCTCGCGTTGTCTTGAGCGACCTGCGGACACACGACGACGTCGCCCAACAAGAGCTCCGAATCCTCGTCGTCGTCCATCATGGGAAACGCAAGAACGTCCGTCGCGTAGTCGTTTCCCGCGAAGCGCTTGTTGAGAAGCTTCATGTGATCGGCGCCAACGAAGAGGATGGACAACTCAACCTGGTCATCCATGTCCTCGGCGGCCAGGGTGTGCCGCGCGAGGTCGGACAGCTTTGTCTCATCCACCGGCAGCTCTTGCTCGTTCGCGACGAAGACGTCCATGTAGTGGGTAGGCCGGACGGCACCTACCTCCCGGTGCCTCCCACTTTCGCCAGCCCCTCCGCGTAATAGCGGTACGCCTCGACGATGTCTTGGACGATCTTGTGCCTCACCACGTCGCTCGCGTCCAGATGGTGGAACGCGACCCCGACGATGTTCCTCAGGACTTCCTCGATCACGACGAGCCCGGAGCGAGCTCCGGACGGCAGGTCCACTTGCGTTATGTCGCCGGTCACAACCGCGCGGGAGCCGAAGCCGAGTCGCGTCAAGAACATCTTCATCTGTTCCGGAGTCGTGTTCTGAGCCTCGTCCAAGATGATGAACGCATCGTTCAGTGTTCGGCCGCGCATGAATGCCAGCGGAGCGATCTCGATCGTTCCCTGCTCCATGTACCTGTTCATCGTGTCCGGCTCGAGCATCTCGTAGAGGGCGTCGTAGAGGGGCTTGAGATAGGGGTCGATCTTGGCGGCAAGATCACCGGGGAGGAACCCCAGACGCTCGCCCGCTTCAACTGCGGGACGCGTGAGGACGATGCGCGACACGTCTCCAGCCTTCAGGGCTCGGATCGCCATCGCGACCGCCAGGTACGTCTTGCCGCTTCCGGCGGGACCGATCCCGAAAACGATCGTGTTCTGACGCATGAGGTCCACGTAGACCTTCTGCCCCACGGTCTTTGGACGGATGTTCTTGCCGATGTGCGTGACGACCACGGTGTCACCGAGGACGTCTGAAGGACTGGCGGATTCGCTCGACTTGATGATCTCGATGGACCGGCCGATGGACTCGTGGGTAAGAACGTGACCCTGCTCGAGGAGGCTGAGCAGTTCCTCGAACAGCTTCGAGACCCGTTCGATCTCGGTCGGGTTTCCGGTCAGCACGATCTCGTTCCCGCGGACGAGGATCTGCGTGGAGAAAGCGCGCTCGATGAGCTTGAGGAGTTCGTCCCTGGCCCCGACGAGACCCACCATGTCGTGATGTCCCGGGACCAGGATCTTCACCTGGGTCGTTGTGAGCATTTGCGTCCTCAATCCTACCCGGGCGGCCACGACATCGAACGACCTGCGATGAGGTGAAAGTGCAGGTGGTGAACCGTTTGCCCGGCGTCCCCGCCGACGTTCGTGACGACCCGGTAGCTGTCCGAGCCGGCGTCCGAGGCAAGGCGCGCGATGGTGGCGAAGATCTCCCCCAGGAGGGGCCCGTCGTCCGCTCCCAACTCGGCGGCCGAGCGAACGTGCTTCTTGGGGATCACCAGGATGTGAGTGGGCGCCGCCGGATTGATGTCACGGAAGGCGAGGACGTTCTCGGACTCGTGGACGTTCTCCGAATCGAGGTCCTTCGCGACGATCTTGCAGAACAAACAATCACCATCCGTCATCGAGCTCTCCCTCTTCTAGTCGTAGACACCTGTTAGCCGATCAGCCCGTAGTGATAGAGGAGCGCCGATGCCGCGACCACGGCCGCGTTCTCCGTTCTCAGGATCTGGGGGCCCAGCGACAGGAGCGGGGCCCCGACGTCGGCGAGCGCTTCGGCTTCGTCGCGCTCGAAGCCGCCCTCGGGACCCACCACTATCGCCACACGATCCGCATGCTCGAGAGCCGTTCGGAGCGGAAGGGATGCCTCTTCCCACAAAGTGACAGCGAACGGCTCCTGACTCACCCGCCGCAACAGCTCGGTCCACGACAAACCGGCCGACGGTTTCAAGAGGAAGGGGTTGCGCGACTGCTTGGCAGCGGAACATGCGATGGCGGCCCATCTGTCATAGAGCTTGGAGATCTTCTTCTGATCCCATTCGACGACCGCGCGCCGCGATTGGAACGCGTGCACCTCCGCGACTCCGAGCTCGGCAAGACGTTCGATCATCCCGTCCAACTTCGAGCCCTTCGCGGCGCCCTGGTAGACAACGATCTGAGGATGGCGGCGGCGGCGTTCCTCGCGCTCGAGGATCGTGG
Organism: Actinomycetota bacterium; assembly: GCA_034665685.1. Classification (GTDB taxonomy): domain Bacteria; phylum Actinomycetota; class CADDZG01; order CADDZG01; family WHSQ01; genus JAUJNU01. The sequence goes on from JAXDJL010000033.1 coordinate 2,746, forward strand.
CGACCAAACGACCCTCAAAGAAGCCATCCACCGCACAACTTGCAACGTTGCCCGCGCCGTCCATCACGGTGATGACATCGGGAGGCGCGACGCGCAGCACCTTGACGGCGTGGTGGGACTCGTCTTGGGGCAGGCGGATCAGCTCGTTCCCCCAATCGTCCGGGGGGGCGAAGAACCACGGTCCCGTGGACGTGACCACGCCGGCTATCGGGTCGCTCCGGATGATCGAAGCGAGCGCATGCTCAGTTGAAGGCCTCCTTGATGCGGCCGAATAGACCGCGTGGCTCCGCGTCTTCGTCGCCGCGCAGCTTTGCGAACTGCACGAGCAGTTCCGTCTCCTCGCCCGACAGGTCGCGCGGCGTTTCGACGCGCAGCACGCCGACGAGCTCGCCGCGGCCGCGGCCGTTCAGCCGCGGCATCCCCTTGCCGCGGAACCTGACGACCTCGCCCGACTGCGTTCCGGGGGAGACGGTGATCTCTTCGTGCCCGTCCAACGTCGGGACCTTCGTCAGGCCGCCGAGCGCCGCGACGGTCATCGGAACCGGCACCTCGCACGCGAGGTCGTCACCGGCTCGTTGGAAGACGTCGTGCGGCAAGACCCCGATCGACACGTAGAGGTCGCCGGATCGTCCGCCGCGCGGTCCCGCCTCTCCGCGTCCCGTGACCCGAAGGCGAGCACCGTCGTCCACTCCCGCCGGTACCTGGACGGTGAGCGACTCGGTGAGCGGGATGCGTCCTGCGCCATTACAGCGCGGGCAGGGATCCGTGATCATCTGCCCGGTGCCGGCACAGCGCGCGCAGGGGGTGGCGGTCATCATGTTTCCGAACATCGTGCGCCGGACCTGGCGCAGCTCACCGGTTCCCCCGCAGTCGAAGCAGCTCTGCGGGAAGGTCCCCGGCGCAGTTCCCGCTCCCTCGCAATCCGGGCACTCCGACAGCACTTCGATCTCTATCTCGCGCTCCGCGCCCTGGGCCGCCTCTTCGAGCGTGAGCTCCACCTCGGCCAGCACGTCGGCGCCTCTGGAAGGGCCACTTCGCGTTCGTCCGCCACCACCGAAGAATGACGAGAACAGATCGGAGATGTCACCGAAGTCTCCGAAGCCGCCGGCTCCCTGAGGACCTCGTTCGTCGCCGTACGCGTCGAAACGCTGCCGCTTCTCGGTGTTCGAGAGAACCTCATACGCGTGCGAGACCTGTTTGAACTTCTCCTCCGACGCGGGATCGTTGTTGTTCGCGTCGGGGTGATGATCGCGGGCCAAGCGCCTGTAGGCGCGCTTTATCTCCTCGTAGGTTGCCGTCCGCGAGACGCCGAGGATCTCGTAGTGGTCTTGAGCCATGGGCACCTAGATGCCGAGACCGCTGAGCATGCTCCCGAGGTTCGACGAGACCTCGTGGACCGCTGCGATCGTCCGCCGGTAATCCATGCGAGTCGGACCGACGACGCCGAGCGACCCGATGGCGGTGTCCCTCGCCCCGTAAGACGCGGTGATCACCGAACAGAACTGCATCCCCTCGACATGATTCTCGGATCCGATGCGTACCGAGACGCCGCCGATCGACAGGCCCTCGACCACCACCTCGAGCATCAGGCGGCGGTGCTCCAGAGCGCCGATCACCTGGCGCACCGTCTCGAGGTCGGCGAACTTCTGCTCGTCCACGATCGTCGACGTCCCTTCCAAGAAGACGCGACTCCCCTCGCGTTGGGTGAGACCTTCGGCGAGAGCGACGGCCACCGTTATTGCCACGTCCCGATATTCGAGCGGAAGCTTCTCGAGCCCATCGGTGATGGCCGTTGCCGCTCGCTCGAGCGCAACATCCAAAAGCAAACGTCCAAGCAGCTCGGCCGCCTGATCGAGCTGTACCTCATCGATGGTGTCCGGCACCGTGATGACGTGGTTCTCGACGCGACCGGTGTCGGTAACGAGCACGAGCATCGCCCGTGCCCCCGCGAGACGCACCAGTTCGACGTGGCGCACGACGCTGCGATCGAGAGCCGGAGCGAACACCACCGCCGCGTGATCGGTGAGGCTGCTGAGGAAGGCGGCCGTCTGACGGAGGGCGTCTTCGAGCTCCCAACGCGGCTCGCCGAAGAAGTTGCGGATGCGCCGGGCTTCGGGCGCCGGAAGCCGGAACTCCTCATCGAACGCGTCGACGAACTGGCGGTATCCCGAGTCCGTCGGGATACGGCCCGCCGACGTGTGCGGCTGATAGATGAACCCGGCCTCCTCGAGCGCCATCATCTCGTTCCGCACGGTCGCGGGAGAGACGGAGAGGCCGTAGCCGCTCACGAGCGTCTTGGACCCGACCGGCTCGCCGAACCGCACGTAGTGCGAAACGATGGCCCTGAGGATCGCGGCCTTGCGATCGTCTAGCACCATGTCGCCTGTCATAGCCCTGGATTCTACCCGAGAGAGGGGGTTTTTAGCACTCCACCCAGGCGAGTGCTAACCGACCAGGCCGGCCACGGCGACGTCGTGATCCCGGCTCCCGCACACCGGGCAGCAGGGCAAGAGGCCCGTGGCAAGCTCGGTGGAGCAGCGGGGGCACAGTCCGCGCAGCTCGGGCAACGTGACGGAACCCAGGTACGTCCCATCGATAGCGAGCACGGCCCCCGAATGGGGGTCGACCTCGGCGATGTGGTCGTTCTCGCAGCGATACTCGTCGGCTCGGCTGACCGAACCCCAGCGAGAGGTGAACGTGAGGCCACAGTCGCGACACGTGAGATTTCCGAGGTACGCCATCGCTGAATCATGGCACGAGCGGCCACCAAGTTGGCTCGCCGGCACGCTCGTTCTTGGGGCACTTGTCATGGCGGCCGCCCTCACCGGATGCGACGCCGGGGAACCATCACCTCCGGCCGCGGCCTCGGGCTCGTCCACCACTCCTCCAACCTCGACCACCGGGCGGCGAGCCTCCCAGCAGGGGCAACCGCTGAACGGCGTGACGTTCCTCGTCTGGGTGCCCGGCGGCGTCCCAGAGGGGACCGAGGAGAAGCTGCAGCGAGTCGATGGCGTCACGCGGACGA
>JAXDJL010000034.1:0-5219 GCA_034665685.1 Actinomycetota bacterium
CAAACGGTGCACCCACTCCAGCCCATAGCGCCGCATCCACTCGGGAGCGCGCTTCACCTCGCCGGTCTGGAAGTCGAAGAAAGCCCCCACACCGACGCCGAGCCTGGCTCCCGTCGAGGCGAGGTGGCGATCGAGCCACTCCTCCTGGCGCGGATTCCCGAGACCGACCAGTAGGAGGTCCGGGGACGCGGCCCGGATGTCGGCGGCGACGGCCTCTTCCTCGCCGGGCGAGAAATAACCGTTGCGCGTTCCCGCGACGTCGAGCCCGGGGATCGATTCTCTGACGACCTCGGCGGCCCGCTCGGCGACCCCCGGCTTGGCGCCGAAGAAGAACACCGACCATCCGCGCTCGGCCGCCCGCTCGAGCAGCAACGGGGTGAACACGTTGCCGTTCAGATCCGTCGGGAAGCCGGCCCCTTTGATCCTGGCCCCGAGCATGACGCCCTTGCCGTCGTTGAGGACCAGATCGGCCCGCCTCAGCACCTCTCGGTACCGGGGGTCGGCCGTCGCCAGGTTGACCGTGTGGACGTTGGCGTGAACGACGAACCCGGGCTCCTCTCGCTCGACCAGCCGCTCCACCTCCGCCAGCGCGCCGGCGATGTCGAGGGGAACGAAGGGGACGCCGAGGAGCTCGAGCGTCGGGAGGGGGCGAGTCACGGCCGAGAGTATGCCCCGTCGGCGCAGCGCCGGTCGCCCTGCGGCCCGGTCTAAACTGCTCCGCTTATGTCAGACACCCCCAAGATCGTCATCATCGGCGCGGGCCCCTGTGGGCTGGGCGCCGGCCGGGAGCTCAAGAGGCTCGGATACTCGAACTGGAAGCTCCTGGAGCGATCGCCGCTCGCGGGCGGCCACGCGGGCTCCGAGGTCGACCCCGCCGGTTTCACGTGGGACCAGGGCGGTCACGTCGTCTTCAGCCACTACGGGGAGTTCGACAAGATCCTCGACGAGGAGATGGGGGACGAGGTCTATCACCACGAGCGGTCCTCCTACATCCGCTTCGACGACAGGTGGGTGCCCTACCCCTTCCAGAACAACCTCCGCTACCTGCCGCAGGAGGTTGCCTACGAGTGCGTCGAGGGACTCATCGTGGCCCCCGGCGGCAACCCTCAGATGGACTTCGCAACGTGGATGGAGTCGATCTTCGGGGCGGGCATCACGACGCATTTCATGAGGCCCTACAACTTCAAGGTGTGGGCGACGCCGGCGGATCGCATGGCGTCGCAATGGATCGGCGAGCGCGTCAGCGTCGTCGATTTCCGACGCGCTCTCAGAAGCATCATCTTCGAAGAGGACGATGCCGCGTGGGGGCCGAACAATCTGTTCATGTTCCCCGCGCAAGGAGGAACCGGCGAGATCTACCGGCGACTCGCTAAGCGTCTCGAAGACCACATCACGTACAACCGGGACCTTGTATCCGTCGACGCGGAGGACAAGCTGTTGCGGTTCGCGGACGGGAGCGAAGAGAGTTACGACGTCCTCATCTCGACGGTCCCGGTGGACAAGCTGGTCCGAAGCCTCACGCGCTGTCCGGATCGAGTGATCGCTGCGGCAGGAGACCTCGAGCACAACGGCGTCTACATGGTTGGGATCGGTTACGAGACCCCACTCAAGGACGACAAGTCGTGGCTCTACTTCCCACAGGACCACGCCCCCTTCTATCGGGCGACGAACTTCGCTAAGTACTCGCCCGCGAACGTCCCCGACTCCGACACCGCTAGGTACTGCGCGTACATGACGGAGGTCTCCTACTCGCCCTACAAGCCCGAGCCGCGGGAGGGCCTCGAAGAGCGCGTGGAGGAGGGTCTCCGGGCGGCGGGTGTGATCGAGGGACGCCCGGAAGTTGCCTCGATGCACGTCATCGACATCGACTACGCCTACCCGATCCCCACCCTGAAGCGAGATCCCGCGCTCCGGACCATCCAGCCGTGGCTGATGGAGCAGGGCATCTACTCGAGGGGCCGGTTCGGCTCCTGGAAATACGAGATCGGCAACATGGACCACGCCGTGAAGATGGGGATCGACGCCGCTCGCCACGTGACCAAGGGAACGCCCGAAGAGGTCTGGACCCTCTAGCCCCGGCTAACTAGTCCGATTTCACCCCTTTCTCCATCATCCTCCACCTGGAAAAACCCCCCGTTCTGGCCATATCGCTCCCGGCCGCACCTCTGTAGCGTGAAGCGGACAAATCGGATGCCGGGCCCCTTAGGCGCGCCCACTGGTTTGCCGATACATACGAAACGGGACGAAAGGGACGAATCCAGATGATGACCAGGAGCTTGAAGACCAAGAGGCTCGCGGCCGCGGGCCTCGCCTCGACGATGGCGGCGACTCTGTTCCTAAGCTTCGCCAACAACCCGGCGGAGGCCGCCATCACGCCGACCCCCGACCGACAGATCGTCACGGTGATAGCGAATCTCAACAAGGCGTACGGCGGGAGTTACACGGGCCCCAGTCTCGGCAACATGGACTCGGTAAGGGCGTTCGCCAATCGCGCCCTCGCCATGACTCCTACAGCCCCTGACGTAGTGCTCCTCCAGGAGGTACGGGCGAAATCGGCGAAGGCCGCGGCTACCGCTTTGACGAACAAGTCTCCCTTCAAGTACGTGGTTGTGGTCATGCCCGGCCAACACCCGACGCGTGAGTTCGGTGGGATGCAGATCCACAAAGAGACCGCCATCATCCTGAACACGGACACGATGGAGAAGATAGGCACGGGAGGCTTCCTGGCCGCCAAGTACACCAGGGCCCAGGCTGCTGCGGGGCACAAGATCAAGGTCAAGAAGACCGCTTACGTCGGAGCGACCCAGAAGAGCAGCGGCATGAAGGTGGCGCTTGCGAGCGTCCACTACACGCCGGTCGAGGACCTCAAGTCGAAGGCCGTCAGCAACTCTCTCCGCGGTAAGTGGTCGGAGCAGATCGCCGCGAAGCTGAAGTCGAAGTACCCGGGTAGCGCCATCACCAACATCGGTGGGGACTTCAACCAGATCCGCTGCTATTCGGGAGCGTTCAAGAGCTGCACCCTGGCCGACTTCTGGAAGTACTTCTCCAACAACGGCTTCGTCGACTCCCTTTACATGCTTCACCAAGCCAGCCCCGGCCCCGAGGCGTGCGTCGAGCGCACAACCGGTGTGGACTACATCTTCTCTGACGGGAATCCGAAGAAGGGTGGAGTCGACTCGAAGGGCGGTTACTCCGACCACAAGCTGCGCTGGGTGACGATCGAGGCGGTGCCGTACAAGAAGTGCTGAGAATCTCTTCCTGAGTTTTTGCAAGGGCCGTTCCCGGATCTGGGGACGGCCCTTTTTTGTCGAAGGTAGTCTCCCTGCCTGACAGCGGCACCTCGCCCTTTACGGAGACTAATGAGCAAACCGAACGTTCTGATGCTGGTGGTCGACTCCCTGCGAGCCGACGCCATCTTCGGCCGCCACGTGCCCACGCCCAACATCGACGAGCGGGCCGCGCTGGGAACGGCCTTCCATCAGTGCATCTGCACCACCACCACGACCACCCCGTCCTTCTCGTCGATGCTGACCGGGTGCTATCCACCGAAACACGGGGTCAGGGGGCTGCAGGGGTACCGGCTCTCTCCCGCCCGTCCCACGTTGGCTGAAGCCTTCCAAGCTGCCGGGTACGAGACGCACGCGGAGGTCACCGGCCCCCTCTTGCCCGAAACCGGCATCCTTCGCGGCTTTGCCGACGCTCATCACCGGCCGGGTTACAAGGTGCCCTTCTTCGGCTGGCGCGACGAGGTCGTCAATCGCATGGCGAGCTACCGGGAACCGTGGTTCATGCTCCTCCACATCTGGGAGGTGCACAGGCCCTTCAGATCGCCCCCCGATTTTCGCAAACAGTTCGACAGGGCCGGCTACGAGGCGTCGGTGTCGGCGACCGACGAGTATCTCGTCCCGGTGTACGAAGCTGCGGGAGACAACACCGTCCTCGTCTTCACCGGCGATCATGGAGAGGAATACCCCGACACCGCATTGCAACAGAAGGTCAACCGAGTAGCGCGCGTCGCGCGGAGAAAGCTCAAGCCCTCGAAGTGGTGGCCGTATCTCGACAAGAAGCTCTCCGCGCAAGCGGTGGGTCACGGCTTCGCCCTTCACGAGCACCTCGTGCGAGTCCCCCTGATCCTGTCCGGCCCGGGCATCCCGCAGACCCAGGTGAAGGACCAGGTGCGGCACGTAGACCTGTTCCCGACGCTCGCGGACATCTTCGGCTTGTCGGCCCCCGACGGCGCCGATGGACGCAGCCTGCGCCCGCTGATGGGAGGCGCGACTTTGACCGAGGAACCCGCCTACATGGAGGCGGTCGGCGTGAAGCTCGAGGGCAAACGGATCGCCGGTGCCCGCATCCCCGACTGGAAGCTACTGAAACCCGGTGGAGGAAAGCCTGCGCTTTTCAAACTGAACGGCGGAGAGGCTCCCGACGAGAAGCACAACCTCTATAAGCGCCATCCCGAGATCGCCGGACGCCTCGATGCATTCATCGATGAGGTCGAAGCTTCCGCGGTGGTCGCGGAGTCCGGCATGACCCAAGACGAAGAAGCGATCATCGAGCAGAACCTGCGGGACCTCGGATACCTATAGGAACGATTCCGGCGGTTAGCGCGGCGCCGTTTTGAACTTCCAGGAGAAGCGCGGTCCCTGGTTGCCGAGAACGTCATTCAACCCGTTGACGACGACCGTGTAGCTCTCGTCGGCACGGAGCGGAAGAGTCGGGTCGAGAGTCAGCTCCTTGCTGCTCTGTTGCTTCGCGACCGCCTGCACCCGATAGCCGTTCCGGTAGAGACGGACGGATCCGACCTCCACGGATTCCTGAGCGACGGCCTCGTCGAACCAAACCGTGATGGTCTTGCGAACGTCGACCCTGCCGGCATCACGCCGCGGCTGTACGGCGATGACGCGCGGTCCCACCGCGTCGGCCGTCGCAAAGGTTGGCGACGACTCGAGGCCCTGCCCCCCGTCCGCCCCTACTGCGGCCACCGAGTACCGATACCGGACGCCATCCTCGGTGAAGACGTCCGAGAACGTGGTGGTCTCGGGCGTGACCGTTCCGAGCACGTCGTACGAATGTCCCTCGAGCCCGCGGTACACCACGTAGCTCGTGGCCCCCTCGACCGCCGTCCAGGAAAGGTCGATCTCTCCGCCCTCGGCCAAGGTGGCGGTCGGGGGAGAAGGTTGGGCCGGACCGCTGATCACGAAACGGCCCCACAGGAA
>JAXDJL010000035.1:0-6116 GCA_034665685.1 Actinomycetota bacterium
GGATGTGGGTCTGGAACAACTGGGGCCCGAACGCCTCCTCGACGCGCGCCAGAACCTCCCTCGAGTGAAGGGTGCGGTTGTCGAGCATCGTGGCGACGATGCCCAGGATGTCGAGCTCCGGGTTCAGCCGCTCCCGGATCCGTTCGATGGAGTCCATCAGGAGCCCCATCCCCCGCAGCGCGTAGTACTCGCACTCGAGCGGGACGAGCACGCTGTCCGCCGCAGTGAGGCCGTTGATCGTCAAGAGGCCCAGGGACGGAGGGCAATCGATAAGCATGAAGTTGTACTTCACCCTTAGAGGTGTGAGAACCCTCCGGAGGGCCTGCTCCCGAGCGACCTCCTGGACGAGCATGAGCTCGGCCGCCGCGAGGTCGATGTTCGAGGGAAGGATGTCCAGGTTCGGGACCGACGTCTTCTGGATGACCTCTTCCACGTCGCAGTTCCGATCGAGGAGTGCGTTGTAGACGGATAGGTCGAGAGAGCCGGGCTCGATGCCGAGACCGAGGGCGCAACCGCCCTGCGGGTCGAAGTCCACGAGGAGCACGCTCTGACCGGCCTCGGCCAGCGCCGCCCCTAGACTGATCGTGGTGGTCGTCTTGCCGACGCCCCCTTTTTGATTCGCCAGCGCCACGATCCGAGCCTCGTGCTGGGGCTCCTCCTTCGAGGATCGTGGGGTGGCCATGACGTCTTGCTCCATCCGCCCTCCCCTGTTCTGGTGACCACAGCCTTGGTGACTGCAGTCACATGACTACAGATGCACAAGACCACTTGTCGACAAATGACCTTGTTGCCGCACCTTAAGCGCGCGACCTGGGGAGTTGCAAGGAAAATCTGGTCGCGCGCTACCCGGTGAGGAGATCCGCGGCGAACGAGGTGCCGGCGCTGCCCGCGGTTACGCCCAGGAGCTCCGCGATGGTGGCGCCGCAGTCGGCGAACGAGGAGCGCGTGCCCACGTCGGCTCCGGGGCGCACCCTGTCCCCCGCCACCACCAAGGGCACGCGCTCGCGCGAGTGGTCGGTGGAAGGAGTGGTGGGATCGTTGCCGTGATCCGCGGTGATGAAGAGGACGGCGTCCTCGGCCAGGGCTCCGGTGAGCTCGGGCAACCGGGCGTCGAAGGCCTCCAGCGCGCGGGCGTACCCGGCCGGATCGTTCCGGTGCCCGAAGGACTCGTCGAAGTCGACCAGGTTCGTAAACACTAGACCTCGGCTTGAGGCATTTATGGCGGCGGCCGTCGCGCCGATCCCCTCGTCGTTCGACTTGGTGGGGGTCGAGACGGTCACCCCCCGGCCCGCGAATATGTTCGAGATCTTCCCCACCCCGTGGACCTCCAGCCCGGCGGCCGCGATCGCGTCGAGGATGGTCGGGCCCGGGGGATCCACCGAGAGATCCTTCCTCCCCGAGGTGCGCTTGAAGGAGCCGGGAGACCCCTCGAACGGACGCGCGATGACTCGCCCCACCTCGTCCTCGCCGGTCAGGAGGCCGCGCGCCGCGCGGCACATGTCGTAGAGCTCTTCCAGTGGGATCACGCTCTCGTGTGCCGCTACCTGGAAGACGCTGTCCGCCGACGTATAGACGATCGGCTTCCCGGTCCTCATGTGCTCCTCGCCGAGGCGTTCGATGATTTCCGTTCCCGACGCGGCAACGTTCCCCAGAACGGAGCGCCCGACCGCCGACTCGAAGCGATCGATCACGCGCGGGGGGAAACCGTCGGGATAGGTGGGGAAGGGTCTCTCCAGGACGAGGCCCGCCAATTCCCAATGCCCGCTGGTCGTGTCTTTGCCGGCGGACCTCGGAAGCAGAACGCCGCGAGCGCCGGTCGGAGCGTCAACCGGAGGAACCCCTCGGATGGACCCCAGATGCCCCAATCCCAATGCGGCGAGGTTCGGGAGGTGAAGCCCCCCAACGGCCTCGGCTATGTGAGGGAGAGTGGCAGATCCCTCGTCGCCGAACTTCGCCGCGTCGGGCGCCTCACCGATCCCGACCGAATCGAGGACGAGGAGGACGACCTTGCGAAAGGGGGTCACCCCAGCTTCTGTTTGCACTCGAGGCAGAGGGCCGCGGCCGGGATCGCCTCGAGTCGTTCGGCGGGGATCTCTTTCCCACAGTTAACGCACTTGCCGTAAGTGCCGTCCTCGAGACGCTGGAGCGCCGCGCGCACCTCCTGCCGGGTGGCACCCAGTTGCTCGATCAGAGCAAGGAGCTCGGAGCGCTCGGTCGTCGCCTGAGCGGAGTCCGCGAAACCCTCATCCACGTCCACCTCGATCCCCTCGCCCTGCGGGTCGACGCCGTGCTCGCGCAGCTGCTGCTCCAGGCTGGCCAGCTCTTTTTCCAGCCTTGCGCGCTGCGCCTCGAATCGTTGTTCCGTCATCCAGTTACCCCCTGGCGTTAGACGCCCTTCACTCAACCTCTCGCACGTGGATGGGAGGTCAGGTAGACCTCGCGCAGTCGCGCGTCGCTGACGAGCGTGTACACCTGCGTCGTCGACAGGCTCGCGTGACCGAGTAACTCCTGCACGACTCTGATATCGGCTCCGCCGTCCAGCATGTGCGTGGCGAAGGAATGTCTCAGTGTATGCGGAGAGACCCGAGGGCCGAGCCCCGCCTCCTCGGCGTACCGCTTCAAGATCTTCCAGCAGCCCTGCCTCGTGAGGCGCCCGCCCCGTGCGTTCAGGAACACCGCTCCGCGGGCGGAACCTCCCGACGAGCGCTTGAGGAGCTCCGGCCTGGTGGCGTGGACGTAGTCCCCCACCGCCCGCGCGGCGCTTCGCCCCAGTGGAACGCGCCGGGCCTTGCTTCCCTTGCCCGATCTGACGAGAACGGATCCCTCGTCGAGGTCCACGTCGTCGAGGTCGAGGGACACCAGCTCGGATATCCGGATGCCGGACCCGTACAGCATCTCGAGGATCCCCCGGTCCCGGCGCCCCAGGAGATCCGGGGAAGGAAGCTCCACCAAGCGAGTCACCTCTTCGAGCCCGATCGCCTTGGGCAGGGAGCGAGGCTGACGAGGGGCCGACAGCTTGCTCGTGGGGTCGGACTCGATCCGGCCCTCGCGCGCGAGGAAGCGGTAGAGAGACCGAAGGGACACCACGGCTCGCGCAACCGACGATGGCGCCAACGCCCGAGCGGCGGGTGGGCGTCCGGTTCGAAGACGGGACAGGTACTCGACGAGGTCGTCGTTCGTGGGTGTCTCACCGATCCCCTCGGCCCCCGAGAAACGACGCCACATCTCGAGGTCTCGGCGGTACGACTCGATCGTGTTCGAGGACAACCCACGCTCGAAACGCGCGTGAGACAGGAATTCCGTTATCCAGCCGGCCAGCACGTCCTGGGGTCGATCATCGGCCCCACGCTTGGACGCCACCGCGTGCACTGATCAGAGGACGTCCGAGAGCGGCACGTAGGCCAGGCCGTGAGCCTCTGCCACTGGTTCGTAAACGACCTTGCCCTCGTACACGTTGACTCCCGAAGCGAGTGCCGGATCCTCGTGAACCGCCGCCTTCAAACCCTGGTTCGCGAGAGCAACGACGTAAGGAAGCGTTGCGTTGGTCAACGCGTACGTGGAGGTGTGGGGCACCGCGCCCGGCATGTTCCCAACGCAGTAGTGGACGACGTCGTCGACGATGTAAGTGGGATCCGAGTGCGTGGTCATGTGCGACGTTTCGAAACAACCCCCTTGGTCGATCGAGATGTCTACGATCACGGACCCCGGCTTCATCTCCTTTACGACCTCGCGCGTGACGATGCGCGGAGCGACCGCCCCCGGCACGAGGACCGCCCCGATCACGAGATCGGCAGCCGCGACCGTCTCCTCCACTGCGAGCCGATTCGACGCGAGCGTCAGGATCTTCCCTTGATGGATGCGGTCAATGTCGCGCAGCTTGTTGATGTTCTTGTCGAGGACGACGACCTCGGCCTCCATGCCCTGCGCGATCCAGGCGGCGTTCATCCCCGACATGCCGGCGCCGATCACGACCACCCGGCCCGGACGCACGCCCGAAACTCCTCCGAGCAATACGCCCCGGCCCCCGTGCTCACGCTCGAGGAAGTTCGCTCCCACCTGGGGGGCCATCCGTCCCGCCACCTCGCTCATGGGCGCCAGGAGCGGCAGCGAGTGATCGGGTAGCTCCACGGTTTCGTACGCGACTCCGGTCGCTCCCGATCCGATCAGCGCTCGCGTGACCGGTTCGCTCGCGGCGAGATGGAGGTAGGTGAACAGGACGAGCCCATCGCGCAGCCGGTGAAACTCCTCCTCGATGGGCTCTTTCACCTTGAGGACCATGTCGGCTTCGGCGAAGACGACATCCGCGTCGGGGACGATAGAAGCACCGGCGCGGATGAACTCTTCGTCGGGGATGCTCGAGCCGCGGCCTGCGTCCTTCTCGATGATGACCTCGTGCGAATTGACGACCAACTCGCGCACCCCTGCCGGGGTTATGGCGACGCGGTATTCGTTGTCCTTTAACTCGCGAGGGATCCCGACCTTCATGTGAGTGGTGACACTCTAAAGACGGGTCTCGCTGAGCTCTTCTGAAGCTTCTTCTGCCGCCTCTTCGGACGTACGGGCAATCGCTGCGCCGACGAAATCCCGGAACAAGGGATGCGGCTTGTCGGGCCGGCTCTTGAACTCGGGATGGAACTGGCCCGCCACGAACCATGGGTGGTCGGGAAGCTCGATTATCTCGACGAGGGTTCCATTCGGAGACTCGCCCGAGCAGATCAGCCCCGCGTCCTCGAGACGCCGCCGCAGACGAGGATTCACCTCGTAGCGATGGCGGTGACGCTCGTAGACGAGCTCTGCTTGATATGCGGTCGCCGCCTTCGAGCCGGCGGACAGCTTGCAGGGATACGCGCCGAGGCGCATAGTGCCGCCGAGCGCCGCCAGGTCCTGACCCGCCAGGACGTCCACGACGGGGAACGGAGAGCCCGACTCGAACTCGGAAGAGTTTGCTCCCTCGAGCCCCGCGACGTGCCGTGCGAACTCGATCACCGCGCACTGGAGCCCGAGGCAGATGCCGAAGAACGGGACGTCGTTCTCTCGCGCGTACTTCACGGCTTGGATCTTTCCCTCGATGCCACGGACGCCGAAGCCGCCGGGCACGAGGATGCCGTCCACGTCCCCGAGTGTCTCGCCCAGGTCGTCGGTCTCGAGAGCGTCCGACGCGAGCCACTTGATGTCGAGCTGGTAGCCGTGCCAGAAGGCCGCGTGCTTGAGGCTCTCGACGACGGAGAGGTAAGCGTCGGGAAGGGTCACGTACTTGCCGATCAGCCCGATCCGCACGCGCTTCTCGGCGGAATCGATCCGCGCGACCAGCTCGCGCCAGGGCGACATGTCGGGCTCCGGCACGCCGTCCATGCGGAGGTGCTCGACAACGAACGAGTCGAGACCCTCGCTCTGGAGCACCAGAGGGATCTCATAGATGTTGCTGGAGTCCACGGCGGAAACGATGGCCTCGGTCCGCACATCGGAGAGGAGAGAGATCTTGCTCTTCAGCGCGGGAGAGATCGGACGGTCGGAACGACAGACGATCGCATCCGGATGGATACCGATGCTTCGCAGCTCCCTCACCGAGTGCTGCGTCGGCTTCGTCTTCAGCTCTTCCGCGGGAGCCATGTAGGGCACGAGCGTCACGTGGATGTAGCAGGTGTCGTCGCGGCCCAACTCGGTCTTCAGCTGGCGGATCGCCTCGAGGAACGGGAGGGATTCGATGTCGCCGACGGTCCCGCCGATCTCCGTGATGAGGACGTCGGCTCCAGAATCCTCCGCCAGCGCTCGGATCCGTTCCTTTATGGCCTCCGTGATGTGCGGGATGACCTGAACCGTGTCGCCCAGGTAGTCGCCCCGCCGTTCCTTGGCGATGACGCTCTGGTAGATGGCTCCGGTGGTCACGTTCGAGGCCTTGAAGAGGTTCTCGTCGATGAAGCGCTCGTAATGCCCGAGGTCGAGGTCCGTCTCGCCGCCGTCCTCTGTGACGAACACCTCACCGTGCTGGAAGGGGTTCATGGTTCCGGGGTCGACGTTGATGTAGGGGTCGAGCTTCTGCATCATGACCCTGAGGCCCCGGGCCTTCAGCAGACGTCCGAGGGAGGCGGCGGTAAGCCCCTTGCCCAGGCTCGAAA
>JAXDJL010000036.1:0-3669 GCA_034665685.1 Actinomycetota bacterium
TCCTCGATCTCCTCCGACTCGAAGATCATCAGGTCCGAAGGAGGAGCGTCGTGTGCCTCGGGCAGACGCACCACGATCCCGTCATCCGAGTACATGCTCTGAGCTTCCACGCCGATGCGATCGCGCAATCGCGCTTCGATGGCCTGGGCCCACGGCGCGTGAACGCGCGCTCCGAACGGCGAATGGATGCAGACGCGCCAATCACCAAGCTCGTCCCTGAACCGTTCGAGAACGATGGTTCGGTCGTCGGGCAGAACGGCGGTGGCTTCGCGCTGCTCCTCCAGATAGCCGATCAGGTTGATCGCTGCGTTGGAGTCGAGTCCTGCCACCTCCAGACGGTGTTGACGGTCGGGAGCGGACATGGCTCCGAGCTCGCGCGTGAACGCGCCCAGCGCGCGACCAAGCTCGAGGGGACGGCCCGGCGCGTCTCCATGCCAGAACGGCATCTTGCCCGGCAGCCCCGGCGCGGGTGTGACGAGAACGCGGTCGTGCGTGATCTCCTCGATCCGCCAGCTGGACGCACCCAAGACGAAGATCTCACCCGGCCGGCTCTCGTACACCATCTCTTCATCGAGCTCCCCGACGCGGGAGCCCTTGTCGCCGGCGATGAACACCCCGAAGAGACCTCGGTCGGGGATGGTGCCACCGGACGTCACCGCGAGTCGTTGAGCGTTCGACCTTCCGGTTAGCGTGCCGCCGACGCGATCCCAGTTGAGTCGCGGTCGCAACTCTGCGAACTCGTCCGATGGATACCGGCCCGAAAGCATGTCGAGGACGCTCTCCAACGCGTCGCGCGGGAGATCCTCGAACGGTGCGGCGCGGCGGATGACGGTTTCGAGATCGTCGACCTGCCAGTCGTCCATCGCAACCATCCCGACGATCTGTTGGGCCAAGACGTCCAGTGGGTTGCGGGGATAGTGGGTCTCTTCGATCGCGCCAGATGCGATGCGCTCCACCACCACGGCCGTCTCGAGCAGGTCCCCCTTGAACTTCGGGAAGAAGATCCCCCTGCTGATCGCCCCAACGCTGTGTCCGGCGCGTCCGATCCGTTGCAGGCCGGAGGCAACCGAATCCGGAGCACCTACCTGAACGACGAGGTCGACGGCTCCCATGTCGATGCCGAGCTCGAGGGAGCTCGTCGCGACGACCGCCGGCAAGCGGCCGGCCTTCAAGTCCTCCTCGATCGCCAGCCTCTGATCGCGTGCAACGGAACCGTGGTGAGCGCGCACGACCTCTTCGCCCGCCAGTTCGTTGAGTCGGCCGGCGAGACGTTCAGCAAGCCGACGCGAGTTGGCGAACACGATCGTCGATCTGTGAGCCCTGATGATCTCGAGCAGTTGCGCGTCCATGTGCGGCCACACGCTGTGACTAGCTACGGGCCCGCCCACCGGACCGCTCGTTATGACCAGATCGCCTTCCGCGTCTTCCACGATGGGATCGGGGAGCGCAGCGTCCTCCGGATGCGACATGTCCTCGAGAGGCACGGTCACCTTCAAGTCGAATCGTTTCTCGCTGGGCGGAGCGACGATCCGTACCGTTTGTTCACCGCCGAGATAACGCGCTACTTCCTCGGGGGGACGAACCGTCGCGGACAGGCCGATCCTCTGCGCGGGCTGTGGAAGGAGGGAGTCCAGCCGTTCGAGGCTAAGAGCGAGATGCGCGCCGCGCTTCGTGCCGGCTACCGCGTGCACTTCGTCGACGATCACCGTTTCGACAGACTTGAGGGCCTCGCGCGCGGCGGACGTCAACAACAGGAACAGCGACTCGGGCGTCGTGATCAAGATGTCGGGGGGCCGAGTTGCCAGCCGGCGGCGCTCTTCCTGGGGCGTGTCCCCCGTTCGAACCCCAACCGTCACATCGGGCGGCAGAACCCCTGATGCCTGCGCCGCGGCCCTCATGCCACTAAGTGGAGCGCGGAGGTTGCGCTCGACGTCGACCGCCAACGCCTTCAGAGGCGACACGTAAAGCACGCGGAGCCGCTCCTTGGGCGGAGGAGGTGGAGAGGACGCCAGGCGGTCCAGAGACCAGAGGAAGGCGGCGAGGGTCTTGCCGCTTCCCGTCGGGGCGATAACGAGGGCGTTCTCCCGCGCGGCGACGGCCTCCCAGGCGAGCGCTTGGGCGGGAGTCGGAGCTTCGAACGCGTTCTCGAACCAGGACCTCGCCAGAGGCGAGAAGTGCCCGAGAGCCGTGGGGTTGGGGTCCAAGGAACCTCTATCTTGCCTCAGCCCGAGAGCTACGGACCAGTGGGCAACTAGGTCCCGGCGGGCGACTCTTCGGCAAGGAAGACGTAGGTGAGCGAGAGGTCCCGGCCTTCGAGGCCGCTCGCTCGGAGCGCCTCCGCGTAGAGCTCGAGCTGATCTGCTTCGTCCGACTTCTCGAAGCGACGGCCGGTCTTGAAGTCGACGATCTCGAGGCCGCCATCCTCTCGCTCGTACACGGCGTCGATGCGACCTCTGATGATCTGGTCCCCCTTCCGCAGGGTGAAGGGCAGCTCGACCATGGGTTTCCCGGACGGAAGCGTCGCGACGCGCCGGTCGCCGTAACGTTCCTCGAATCGAGCAAGCATCCCATCGACCTCGCCCGGAGCGGCAACGCTCGAAGGCTCGTCGAGCTCGTTCTCGTCGGGGAAGGGCGAGACACCGAGGCTTCTCTCTTCTATGAGCCGGTGCACCTCCGTGCCGATCCGGCGCGCGTTCGTGGGACGGTCCGGCAGGGGCCGCATGAGGTCCCAGGGGGACGCCTCGCCCCGCTCGAAACGAACCCACGAGGTCGCCGACACGATCCCCGGCAATCGGGGGCTGCGCGCGGGCTCGGGCTTCACGGCGGCCGCGATGACATCCAGGTCTCGCTCGTACGATTCGATCAGGTCGCGAGCGATGGCGCCGTCTTGTGTCTCGAGTCCCTCGAGCAACGACGCGACCGAGCGGTCGTCGGCCACGGCTGCGTCCGCCGCGGCTCCCCAACCCTGGGGAAAGAGGGCGTCGTCGATGCCCACCCGGGGAACGGGGGGCCAGGTGCGGCGGTCCTCCATCGCATCGAACAGCGGATTTCGTTCGTCCGCCTCTTCGTAGCGCTCGACGACATCCACGAGGCCCTTCTCTTCGAGGGCGGCGAGCTCCTGCCAGAAAGGCGACGGGCCCTTGGGCGACTTGTCGCGCCCGTACCACCATGAGGCGGTCACGTGGAGCCTCTGCTTCGCGCGCGTTAGCGAGACGTAGAAGAGGCGTCGCTCGTCCTCCACGACCCGTTCGGTAACGGCCTTCTTGAACGGCGGCAGCTTTCCCTCGAACCGCGGGAGTTGATCGGCGTCCTCTCGTACCTCGTACGGCAGTTCCGCGTAGCTCGTGAGTGGGTTCGACGCGCGGACGTTCGGGAAGATCGAGTAGATCGCCTCCCCGCTTCGTTCGTTGATGCCCGATGCAACCGAGGGAACGAAGACGCACTCGAACTCGAGCCCCTTCGCAGAATGCACAGTCATCAACTTGACCGAGTCTTGGTCCGCCGGCTGTATCGCCTCGAGGGTTTCCTCGGCGGCCTCCGCGGCGTCGAGATACGCGATGAAGCTGCGCAGCGTTGCCTCGCCCTCGACGGGCGAGAACGTTGCGACCTGGTCCAGGAAGTTACTGATGTTCTGTCGCGCGGACGCCGCCGTGCGCGACGTCGACGAAT
>JAXDJL010000037.1:0-8881 GCA_034665685.1 Actinomycetota bacterium
GGCCTCCATCGTCGCCGAGGAGGCGTTCTTCGACCTCGACGGTCCCATCATCCGCGTGACGACTCCCCACATCCCGCTCCCCTCATCGGATTCGCTGGAGGACCTGGCGATCCCGTCGCCCGAGGTCATCGTGACGAGCGTGACGCGAGCTCTGGAGTGATCAAGCCGACGAGACGGACGTCGGAATCGGAGGAGTGCCTGTGAGAAAGGACGGTGAGGCATGAGTTCCCACGTGGTTGCCACTGCCAAGGATGCCTCCTACGTCGTTCCCCCCTGGCTCGAAGGTCATGTCAAGGAAGTCCGCCGGTGGACGATCGTGGACGAGACGGTCGGCGCGGTGCACACGGGGTTCGGGGTAGCGGAGATGGATCCGGGCGGGTCCATCTCGCCGCATGTCCACTCGTTCGAGGAGAGTCTGTTCGTGATGGAGGGAGAGCTCGTGCTCCAGACCACCGAGGCCGCCGTTCGCATGGTCCCCGGTGACTACGGGATGATCCCGGTCGGGGCTCCCCACTCTTTGCGGAACGAGGGAAACTCGGCGGCCCGGTGGGCAGTGATGTCGGCTCCGGTTCCCCGTCGGGAGCACGACGGTGACACCTTCTGGATCCCACCGTTTGGGGAACACGAGGCGACCCCTGTGGACCCGCGCGATCCACGGACGCGGTCCTTCGGGCACATCGACCCGGAGAACATGGATGTGGACAAGCAAACCCAGGACATGCTTGCCTTGTCGGCGAGCATGCGCACGGCACTGCTCGTATACAGCGGGATCACGGTCAAGATGATGGTGGACACCGATCTCGGCGCGCATCTCTCGACGATGTTCATGGTCCAGTACGAGCCTGGTGGGGTAGCGGGTCCCCACGACCATCCCCTGGAAGAGACCTACCTCATCCTCGAGGGCGAGGTTGACGCTGTTTTCGACGGCGCGTCCTACCGCCTACGTCCCGGCGACGCGGCGTGGAGCGGGGTCGGGTGTCACCATTCGTTCTCGAACCCCGGCCCCGGCCGGGTGCGGTGGCTGGAGACAACAGCCCCGCAGCCCTCGGCGCGGCACTCCTATCGTTTCGCTCGGGATTGGGACTACCTGAAAAGCGCGCTCGACGACTGACGGGAGAATTTTGTGACGGAGAACGGGACCACGGTCGTGATCGGCGGGACAGCGGGGCTCGGCCGCGAGGTGGCCGCGCACTACGCGGGCCGGGGTCACCGGGTGGTGATCTCCGGGCGCGATGAGTCCCGCACGGCGGCGGTGGCGAGCGAGATCGGGATTGGCGTCGAGGCGGTGGCCGTGGACCTGGCGGAGCCTAAGGGCATCGCTCCGGCGTTGGCCGACGTCGGCAGCGTGGACCACCTGGTTATCGCAGCGATCGACCGCGACGCGAACCAGGTGAGCGACTACGACATCGACGCGGCAATCCGGCTGACGACCCTGAAGCTGGTTGGGTACACGGAGGTGGTGCACACGCTCGCCTCCCGGCTGCACGACGACAGCGCGATCGTGTTGTTCGGGGGTCTGGCTAAGGACAAGCCGTACCCCGGGTCCACCACCGTGACGACGATCAACGGCGGCGTAACGGGGCTCGTCCGCACGCTGGTCACCGAGCTGGCGCCGGTGCGCACGAATGCGATCCATCCGGGCATCGTGGCCGACAGCCCCTTCTGGAGCGGGAAGCCGCCGGAGGTACTGGAGGCGGTCCGCGCCAAGACGCCGACGGGGAGGTCGATGCGGATGCAGGACATCGTGAACGCGGTGGCGTTCCTGCTGGAGAACCCGTCGATGAACGGCGTGAACCTTCCAGCGGATGGGGGTTGGTCGCTCACGTGAGTGGTCGGGTCGCCTTCCTGGGGACCGGCCGGATGGGAGCGGCCATGGTGGCATCCCTCCGGCGGGAAAGACACGATGTGGTGGTCTGGAACCGGACCTACTCGAAGGCTCAAGCCGTCGCAGACGCCACCGGAGCCGAGGTGGCCGCAACTGCGGCCGAGGCCGCTCGGGGCGCGTCGTTCGTCCTCACCAGCCTGGCCGACGACGCCGCGGTCGAGAAGGTATTCGTGGGGTCGGAAGGGGTGGTCGAGGGCCTCGATCCCGGCACCATCGTCATGGAGATGAGCACGATCGCGCCGCGCACCGTCCTCGACCTCCGGAGCCCGGTCGAGGACCGGGGGGCGGCACTGCTGGACGCCCCGGTCTCCGGGAGCGTCTCCTTCGCCGAGGCCGGGACGCTAACGATCATGGTCGGCGGCGAGGCGGAGGCCGTGGACCGAGCCCGCCCCGTACTCGAGGCGCTCTCGACGAAGCTGCTGCACGTAGGGGACCTCGGCGCCGGGGCCACGATGAAGCTGGCCGTGAACGCGATCGTGCACGGGTTGGACGTCGCGCTCTCCGAAGCACTGGTGCTGGCCGAGAAGACGGGGGTGAATCGGGCCGCTGCGTACGAGGTGTTCGCGAACAGCGCGGTCGCCGCCCCATTCGTCCTGTACAAGCAAGAGGCTTTCGTGCACCCGGAGGAGGCGCCGGTGGCCTTTAGCCTCGATCTCGTCGATAAGGACCTGGAACTTATCCTGGACCTGGCCGGGTCGGTGGGAGCGCAGATGGAGCAGGGGGAGACGAACCGATTGGTGGTCCGGCAGGCACTGGAAGCTGGCCTCGGGGATCGGGATCTCAGCGCGATCGCCGTGCTTCTGCGCGAACGGGGCTGAGGCGGCCTCGGGCTAGGGGGCGCCCCGCGCGACCAGAGCCCGCTCCGCCACCACCCGCCCGATAGCGAGGGAGGCCGTCGGCCCCCGCTCCGCTACGGCGTATCCGCGTGCCCGAAGCCCCAAAACGGGTGTTTCGGACTTAGGGGGGCAAATCTTTCCAGTTCCAGGGGGCCGCAGGGCTCAAATGAATGCGCCTACCTGCCGATAGAGAAATATCGGTCACCTCTCCATGGTGACGAGATCATCTATAGGAGGCAGGGGTGGCTGGATCAAGGCGTACAGAGACCTTGGCGAGCCGCGTCCTCGGCAAGCTCCTGGCCCCCATCGAGCAGAGGTGGCGGCGGCTAACCGGCCGGGAGTCCATCTACGTGGGCGCCTACTCCTACGCCTGTCCCGCGCCGGCCGGCCCGAATTTCGTGGACCGACGTGGCGGACTCCGGTGGCAGGCCCTCGTCGTCACCAGTCTCCTTCTCTCTTCCTTCGTCGTGTTCGGGGGGGAGAGGCCTGCGTCCGCGGCGGGCTCGATCCAGTACCAGGGCTACTTGGGAACCGGCACTGGTCCTGCCTGTTCGGCTCCGGGGACTCAAACCATCACGGCCGACGCCGATTCATACATCCGCCAGGACCAGCCGGGGACGAATTTCGGAGGGGATAGCACTCTGTCGGTGAAGGAGGGGGCCGGATCGGTCCGTCGCACCCTCGTCCACTACACGCTGCCTCCCGCACCAGGCAACTGCACGCTGTCCTCTGCCACACTCAAGCTCAGGAACACAGTGCACGTCGGAGGCCTTCAATACCAGGTCTACCGCGCCGGATCGTCTTGGACCGAAGGCGGTGTGACCTGGAGCAACCAACCGTCGACGACGGGGTCACCGGCCGTGTCGAACACCAACTCGGGCTGGGAGGCCTGGGCCGTGGACTCGCAGGTGCGGGCGATGTACGCGGGCACGAACGATGGGTTCGTCGTCAAAGACGCCAACGAGTCGGGTGCCGGCGTGAACCAAAACGATTACTCGAGCAGGACGGGTGCCGACGCGCCCGAGCTGGAACTCGTCTGGTCCTCAACCGGGGGGACGACGACGATCCTGTCGCTTACGGGTCCGGTGCCGGCGGGCAGGAGCGTCCTCCTCAACTTCGCGATGGCCGACTACACCCCGGGCACCATCACCGCTTCGGACAGCCAGGGAAACAGCTACGCGCTCGACGCTCTGGGAACTTACACGGGTCTGATGCACACCGCCGTCCTGTCCGCACACGACGTCACCGCGCTATCGGCCGGAGACACGATTACCGTCACCCATCCCTATACGAGTGGGCGCGCGTTCATCGCGTACCAGTTCTCGGGACTCGATCCCACCAGTGCCCGCGACGGCAGCGCCGCGTCCGCCGGCTATTCCGCGACCCCTTCTTCCGGGGCGACGTCGACGACGACGGCCGATCAGCTGGTGTTCGGAGCGATCACGGAGTCCGGTAGCGCCATCTTCACTCCCGGAGCAGGCTTCACGTCTCTTCCCGGACTCCCCGGTTCACTCAACACCGAGTACAAGATCGTTTCGTCGACGGGCTCTTTCGCCGCCAACGGTTCGTTCGACATCCCTTCGGCCTGGTCGGCGGCCGTGGCAACGTACAAGATGGATGTGACCGCCCCAACGGTTACGGTCGTCACCCCGGCCGACGGCGACTCCACTAACGACACGACCCCCACGATCTCGGGCACCGCCGGCACGGCGAGCAGCGACGTTCAAACGGTGACGGTGA
The DNA here is from genome assembly GCA_034665685.1 of Actinomycetota bacterium. Classification (GTDB taxonomy): domain Bacteria; phylum Actinomycetota; class CADDZG01; order CADDZG01; family WHSQ01; genus JAUJNU01. Next base: position 4,462 of record JAXDJL010000037.1, read on the forward strand.
AGATCTTTCAGTCCGCCACTCTCGTCCAGACGCTGACGGTTACCCCGGCGGCGGATGGGTCGTGGTCTGTAACCGCCAGTCCGGTTCTCGCCGAGGGTCAGTACACGGTGCAGGCGTCACAGTTGGATACCAACGGGAATGAGGGACAGAGCGCGATCGTGAACCTCAGGGTCGACACATCTTCTCCCAACCCTCCGAACCTGCCGGGGCAGACTCCGGACCCCGGCTCGGATGTTACGGCGTCGTGGTCGTTCACCGGCGAGCCGAATGCCACCTTCAAATGCGAGCTCCGGAAGGGGGCGACGATCATCTCGGCGTCGTCCACGTGCACCAGTCCGTTCAACTACACGCTGGCCAGCGGCGAGGGCGTGTACACGTTCAGCGTCCACCAGATCGATCAGGCCGGCAACCAGTCCTCCGACGCAACGGACACCTACACGCTCGACGGCACTGCTCCTCAGACGTCAGTGGACTCGGGTCCGACGCTCACTACCTCAGGGGACGTCACGCTCTACTTCTCGGCCAACGAGGCGTCGACCTTCGAGTGCAGCCTCGACGGAGCCCCGTTCACCTCTTGTTCCTCTCCCCAGGATTACCTCGGTCTCGCAGACGGCAACTACACCTTCGATGTGGTTGCCACGGACTTGGCCGGCAACGCGGATCTCACGCCGGCGCAACACGGGTTCACGGTCGACTCGACCGCTCCTCAGTCTTCGGCCACATCGCCCGCCTCCACCAACGCGTTGAACTTCGACGTCGACTACACGGCGAGCGATGCAACGACTTCGGTGGACGAAGTCGAGCTCTGGGCAAGGGGTCCGAACGATGCGGGCTTCGCTCTCGTGGATACCGACACGTCGCCCAACACGCCCGTCTTCTCGTACACCCCCAGCCAGGGAAGCGGCACCTACCGTTTCTACACGCGGGCCAAGGACGCGGCGGGCAACTACGAGGCCGCTCCCGGATCGGCAGACACCCTGACAGACGTGAACGCAAATGGTCCCGTCGTGCAGATCGATTCCGCGCCTACGGATCCCACAAGCGACCCCACACTGGACTTCTCCTTCTCGTCCGCCGACAGCGTTTCTTACGAGTGCTCATTGACCACCGACGGTTCGGACTCGTACGGCCCGTGCACGAGTCCCATCAGTTACAGCTCTCCGGCGCCCGCCACATACACCTTCCAGGTGCGGGGGACCGACAACGTGAGCCGAACGGGGAACCCTGCGGTGTGGACGGGCACGTGGGTGGCTCCCGCGACGACTACGACGACGATTCCCACGACGACTACAACGGCTCCGACAACTACGACCACAGCTCCTACGACCACGACCGCGCCGGCCACTACGACCACGGCGATCGGTCCCACCACCACCCTCGTGACGACCACTACTACTGAGGCCACCACCACGACCACCGAGCCGACGACCACCACGACGGAGGCCACCACCACGACCACCGAGCCGTCGACGACCACCACGGCCGCGACCACTACGACCCTGGCCCCGACGACCACGACCCGGCCCCCGGCCATCCAGGCCGTCCAGCCGGAGCCCGAGCCGACCCACGGTCCTAAGGACAAGCCGGCAGTCGAGAAGCCGCAGGTGGACCCCACGCCTCCCAGCGAGGACGGCGAGCAGCGAGTGATTCACGTCAAGCCTGCCGGTGACGACGAGGACCCTCCCAGCTTCACAAAGCTCGCGGCCGTCGCTCTGGAGACGTTCGCCTTCCCACTGTTGCTCGCGATCCTCGTCGGCCTCTACCTGCTGATCCAGTACTGGATCGATAGGAAGGACCCGAAGCTGGCGGTCGCGCCCGTCCTGTCCAACCACGACCTCGCCAGCTTCGGATGAAACTCGTAACGACGGGGGCGTCTACCGCCGGACCTTCACCGAGCGAGTTGGTTTCGCTCTCCGAAAGGCTGTCTCACATGCTTGCGGTGCGAGCCGGCTTCGTCGCCGTGGTCGCGTCCGCCGGCTTCCTGGGTGTGCGCGTCGACCCGTCGCTGCGGGGTCAGCTGATCCTGCTCAGCGGCCTTTATCTGCTGCTGTCTTTCGCGGTGGAAGCTCTGAGGCGGACGACTGGGGCGAGGGGGCTGTTCCTGATCGGCGTCACTCTCTTGATCGACGGCGTTTATCTCGCTTGGGCGATGTACGTGACGGGGGGGCCGAGCAGCGCTCTCAGCTTCCTCCTCTATCTGCACCTGATCGCCGTGACGTTGCTCGCGTCGTTCCGAACCGGTTTGAAGATCGCGCTCTGGCACTCGCTTCTTCTGTTCGTCGGCTTCTACGCTCAGCTCGCAGGATTCCTAGAGCCCACGGGTGCCGGAGAGAAGACGCCCGCCGAGATCGTCGCGGAGTTCAAGAACACCTCCGTCTATTACGTCCTCGCGTTCTGGATCGTGGCTCTGGCAACGGTCATGTTCTCTTCTCTCAACGAGCGCGAGCTGCGGCGTCGCGGCCTCGACCTTGCCGCTCACTCAGACATGGCAACGAGACTGGACAACGCCACCGAGACCACGGGCGCCGCTCGCTGCCTGGTCGAGTCACTCATCGAAGCCTTCCGCTTCGAGCGCGTTGCAGTCTTGCTAACGCGCGACGGAGAACTGACGGTGACGGCGCATGAAGGCTGTGCCGAAGTCGCTCAAGGGTCCCTGAGGCAGCTGGACTCTTCGGTAGTGAAGGCGTGGACGGACAGGGCGTCCGTCATCTGCACGAAGCCGGGCGAGTCGTCCGACCCCGGCCTGGCTTCGCTCTTCCCTGGGGCCCGACGACTTCTCGTCGTTCCGATGCTCGTCGAGGGCGAGAGGATCGGAATCGTTGTGGCCGAAGAATCCTCGAGCCGCAGGTACAAGATCGATTCCCGTGTTCGCCCGATGGTCGAGCAGTTCGCAACGCACTCCGCGCTGGCCATCTCTAACGTGCGTCTGCTCGAGCAGGTCCAGGTGATGGCCGAAACCGATCCGCTGACAGGCATACCGAACCGCCTCATGTTCGACCGGACGCTGCACAAGGAACTGAGCAGGTCCGATCGCAACGGAGAGACGGTGGGCTTGCTGCTTATCGACATCGACCATTTCAAGGCTCTGAACGACACGTATGGACACCAGGTCGGGGATGAGGTTCTGCGAGAGTTGGCGCTGGCCTTGCGGCAGCACTCGCGAGTCTTCGACACGGTCGCTCGGTACGGTGGTGAGGAGTTCGCCGTCATCATTCCGGCCGCCGATCTGACCGAATGCCAGGAGATCGCGGAGCGTCTCCGCCTCGAGATCGAGCAACTCCCCTTGCAGTCTTCCGTAACCGCGAGCATCGGCCTCGCCATGTATCCGTCGAACGCCGACGGGATGGACGCTCTGGTCCGAGCTGCAGACGAGGCCCTCTACGAGTCCAAGAAGGACGGACGCAACCGAGTAACGAACTCGACCACCGACCTAGCACTCATCTAACAACCACCCCCGCCGGCATTCCTAGGGACGTGGTGGGCGCATAGCGCCCATGGAGTCCCAGAGAAAGGCCGACCCCAACCGTGCGTGTCGACTAACACTCGGCGCGTGGGCGGAAGGCTGACTGGGGAGGCCTGACTTGTCGGACATCGCAGGGCGGAAATGTCCGACAGATTGCGCGTCGTGAATCTCTCGCGGCTCCGCGTTCTTAGGTGAGCCGGGCGACCAGAGCGATCACTGCCGCAACCACCGCTAGCGGGAAGGGGCTTTAGCTGGCCGCTACGGTCGGCGGCTCGAGGGGAGCCTTGCCCAGCGCCGCTCGGCGTTCGTTGGAGCGGTTGTAGGTGCCTCGGGTGGAACGGGTGGCCCGGTCGCGGCCCCCACGCTTCGCCTCGTAGAGCGCGTCGTCGGCGGCCCTGACGAGCCCTTCCCCGGTGTGGGCGTGGGCCGGATAGGTGGCGATCCCCGCGCTCACGGTTATGGGTCCCACGGTATCGATCTGGGAGATCAGCTTCCGCAGCCGAGCGGCGGCCACGAAGGACTGGTGCCGGGGGCAGGCCGGAAGGAGAACGGCGAACTCCTCGCCGCCGTAGCGCGAGGCGGTGTCCGACTCGCGGCAGGCGAGGCGTATGGCGGCTCCGACCCGGCGAAGGACCTCGTCCCCGGCCTGGTGCCCGAAGGTGTCGTTGAGGCCCTTGAAGTGATCGATGTCCAACATGACGAGGGTGAGCTCCTCCCCGTACCTCTGAGCTCGGGCGACCTCGCGTTCGAGGGCGGCCTCGAACGCTCGACGGTTGGCCACCCCGGTGAGGGCGTCCGTCTCGGCCATCCTCTGGACCTGCTCCAACAGCCAGGCATTCCGCATGGCGAGGGCGCCGTGGGAGGCGAACTGCGTCACCATCGAGATGGTGCGGCGCTCGATGACGTCGCCCCTGTGGGCAGGCTGCTCCACCACGAGGACGCCCAGGGGCTGGGCAT
>JAXDJL010000038.1:0-8480 GCA_034665685.1 Actinomycetota bacterium
GTGCCTCGACGGCCTGCTCGCAGGTCGCATCGACATCTTCGGTAGGTCCGAAGTGCGTGAGGCAGAGTGACGATGGATGCATCTCCTGGATACGGCGGATCGAGGCGATCGCCGTCTCCAGATCGAATTCCGGCGGGGGAGTGGCCGGTCGAAGCAGGCCCACGTCCTGCAGACGCACGCCCATCGCGTCGCCGGTGAATATCGCGCCGGTCTCGTCGTCGAGGAAGGCGTGATGGTGGCGGGCGTGACCGGGCGTCTCGATCGCCTGGAGGGAGCGGCCGCCCAGGTCGATCTTGTCGCCGTCCGACAGCTCATGGATCCGCTGCGGGGGGATCGGGTCGATGCCTCCCCACAATTGATCCATCTTGTCGCCGTAGATCCGGCTCGCGCTCGACCACAGCTTCGCGGGGTCTATTAGGTGGGGGGCGCCGATCTCGTGCACTGCAACCGTGGCCTCGGGGAACCTGAGGGCGAGGGAGCCCGCCGCTCCCGCATGGTCGAGATGGATGTGCGTGACGACGATCCAATCGAGGGAGGTGACTCCGGCCTCCTCCAGCCCCGCCAGGACGTGCCGGAGGGAAGATTTCGGTCCCGACTCGACCAGGGCGGTCTTCTCACCTTGCACCAGGAACGTGCCGGTTATGCCGTCGCGGCCGTGCATCTTCGTGTCGATGATCTTCATGTGTGACCTCGAAGGGGTCTAGGGCAGAGAATGTGGCGATGATAGCCCGCGCCACGCGCCCCCCTGCAGTCGTCGTCGTGAATCCTCAGGCCGGGCGTCTCTCCGGAGAAGAGAGGGAGCGAGTGGTCGAGGCCCTCGCCGAGAACTTCCGCCTCGAGATCGCCACGACGAGGAAGCGGGGAGGGGGTATCGAGCCGGCCGCCGCAGCGTCCGACGCCGGCGTCCCTCTCGTGATCGCATTCGGCGGAGACGGTCACGTCAACGAGGTGGCGAATGGGGTCGCCGGTTCGGCATCGTCTCTCGGGATCATCCCGGGAGGAACCATGAACGTGTTCGCGCGAGCTCTGGGGATACCAAGCGATCCACTCGAGGCCGTGCGCCAACTGGTGGAGGCGCGCACTCGAGACCCGCGGCTCGTGCATCTGGGAAAGATGGACGAGCGCTACTTCACGTTCTCCGCGGGGTGTGGCTTCGATGCCGAGGCTGCGGCGCGGGTCGAGCGCGACATCCCGTCAAAGCGTCGTTTCGGCGAGTTCTTCTTCTACTGGAGCGCGTTTCGAGTTTTGGCAGGCTCGTACCGGCATCGCAATCCGTCCATGACCGTGAAGGGCCCGTTCGGAGAGATCCCCGTCGCGATGGCGATCGCATGCAACTCGGGTCCGTACGCGTACCTGCGTGGCCGCGCCGTGACCCTCGCGCCGGAGGTGAAGCTCGAGGGCGGCATCGATGTCTTCGCGATGAAGAAGATGAGGCTCGAGGCCCTGCCGATGTACGCGTGGAACTCCGTCTTCTCGGGCGACCTCGTCTCCCATTCGGACGCCTTTTACGCCAACGACCTCGAGGAGTTCGAGATCGTCGCCGACGCTCCGTTCCAGCGCCACGTTGACGGGGAACCGCTGGAGCCCTCGACGAGATCTCACTTCAGCATCGCTCGGGACATCCTCAAGGTCGCTCTGTGAGCGTCCTGCTCGTCGGGCTTCCGGACGAGTTGGCAGAGGCGGCGATACGCCGACTCGTCGCACAGGCGGATGAGGTGCGCGTCCTGACCCCCGACGCACGGCGGGGCGACATCTACCGGCCGCTCGGTGCTCACGTCGCCCTCGGAGACCCTTCCGACGACGACCTCGTGGAGCGGGCCGCCCAGAACGTTCGCACGATCGTCTTGGGAGACGACGGGATCGCGCCGGAGACGCTCGACGGACTGATCGCGGGAGCATCGCACGCCGGAGTAGGTCGCTGGATCTACTGCTCGACCGCGCCGGCGGCGCTCGTCACCGACCGCTTGGGCAAGGACGCCGGCGAGTACGTGGTCTTGAGAACCGGTCGACGAGGTCTGCTCAAGCGGAGCCCGGTGACGCCGACCCAGATCGCGGAAGCGATCGACGCGGCCGACGATCTTGCCGGAGAGGTGCGGCTGGAGCTGGACCTGAACGAACCAGACGCGTGGAGGGCCCTGCGGATCGAAAGGAGCTAGGCGGGGGTTCCCATGTAGGCCTGTCGGATCTCGGAGTGGTCGAGGATCTCTTCGCCCGAGCCCTCGTACACGAGCGTGCCCTTCTCCATGACGAAGGCTCGGTCGGCGATCTTCAGGACTCCGGCGTTCTGTTCGACCATGAGGACCGTGGTGCCGTCCTGGTTGATCCTCTTCACGACCTCAAAGACCGTCTGGGTCAGCACCGGCGACAATCCGAGGGAGGCCTCGTCGATGAGAAGGAGCTTGGGTCGCGCCATCATCCCGCGCGCTATGGCAAGCATCTGCTGCTCGCCGCCGGAGAGGGTCCCCGCCAGCTGCGTCCAACGTTCCTTGAGCCGCGGGAAGTAATCGACGGCCTGCTCGACGATGGTGCGGGTCTTCTTCTTGTCGTGGCGGTAGGGCCACGCCCCCATGCGAAGGTTCTGAGCGACCGTGAACTGAGGGAAGACATGACGTCCCTCGGGCACGAGAACTACGCCCTCCGCAACGAGCTTGCGAGGATCCTGCTTCGTAACGTCCTTGCCATCGAACACGACCTTGCCCGCCCACGGCTTCAAAAGGCCCGCCAGCGTCAGAACGGTTGTCGTCTTGCCGGCGCCGTTGAGGCCGAGCAGCACCGCGGTCTCGCCTTGCTCGATCCCGAAGGAGATACCACCGAGCACCGGCAAAGACCCGTAACCGCCCTTCAGCTCGGTTACCTCAAGAAGTGGCATCGGCGGGCTCCTCGCTCGTGTCCGCCTCGACGTCGCCGCCGAGATAAGCGGCGATGACCTCGGGGTGACGCTGCACTTCCTTCGGCTTTCCGTGCGTGAGGACCTTCCCGAAGTTGAGGACGTAGACGTAGTCGCACACCTCGGTGACCAGCGGAACGTGGTGTTCGATCATCAAGACGGTGAGGTTCAGCTCCTGGCGCAACCTGATGAGCCTCTCGCCGAACGCGTGTGCCTCGTCGGGCCCCATACCGGAAGACGGCTCGTCCAGAAGGACGACGTCCGGGTCGGTTGCAAGGACGGTGCCGATCTCGATGAGCTTGAGCGTTCCGTAAGGAAGCCCGTCGAGCTTCGAGTCGGCGAGATGCGCAAGTCCCAGGAAATCGAGGACCTCCATCGCGTTCGCACGCAGTCTGCGCTCCTCTAGGAAGGTGCTCGGAGACCCGAATATGGCGGCCAACGCGCCGTACCTGATGCGCGGATGTTGGGCGAGCAAGAGGTTCTCGAGCACGCTCAGCTCGCGCACGAGGCCGATGTTCTGCCACGTGCGTCCGATGCCGAGTGCGACCTTGCGGTGCGTGGGCAACAAGGAGATGTCGCGGCCCCGGTACTGCACGGTGCCGTTGTTCGGTTGATAGAGGCCCATGACGCAGTTGAACAACGTGGTCTTCCCGGCGCCGTTGGGCCCGATGAGGCCGACGATCTCCCATTCGGGCACGTCGATGTTGACTCCGTCCAGAGCCACGAGCCCGCCGAAGCGGATGCCCATGTCCTTTACCTCGAGCACGGCCCCCATCTACTTCACGCCCTTCCGGAGCTTGGCCTCGATGCTGCCGGATGACTCGGCCGCAGGTTCAGCACCGGCGCCGGACGTGTCCGGGTTACCCGATGGCGACGAGGCCGATGACGCGGCCGCGTTCGCGGCGGTCGCGGAGCCGGTGTTCTCCTTGCCTCGCAGCTTCTTCTTGAGACCTCCAGGCTCCTTCGGTTTGTGGCCCTCGGGGTGCATCGAGAACCTCTGTCCGCTGAGCCAGCGCGTGATCGGGGAGATCTGCTCGGCGATCCCACCCTTGAACTGAACCAACGTGAGAAGCGCCAGGAGGGGACCCATCACCAGCGTGAACTCGTCCGGGTCGCGCTCCATCGTGTTCCTGATGAAGTGGTCGAGGGGGCCGATCTTCGTCACCAGGAACGGGAACAGGGCGAAGAACATCGATCCGATCACGACGCCCAGCCGTTTCCCGAGTCCTCCGACGACGACCATTAGCACCCAGAGAAGGGCTATCTGGAAGGTGAAGTCGACGCCGACGACGATCGTCCTGCGGTGGGCGAACAGCGCCCCAGCGAGTCCCGCGAATGCCCCCGACAGCATGAAGGCGAAGACCTTGTAGTTGGTGACGTTCACCGCATACGTCGCCGCCACGGACTCGGAGTGTTTGACGGCCAGGATGGCGCGTCCGACCTTCGAGGACACGAGACGCCAGTCGATGAAGAGGAGCAATCCAAGGATCGCGATGCAGAGGAACATGTAACTTCGGTCGCTCGCGAACTCCTCGGGACGCGGCGCCGGCATGCCGGATCCTCCGCGCGTCAGAAACTGGATCTCGAAGATCGAGTTCACCGCGACGAAACCGTACGTGAGCGTTATCAAGGCGAGATAGAGCCCTTTGATACGTAGCGCGATGAGTCCCAGGATCCCCGCGGAGATGGCTCCGATCGCGATCGCGATAAAGACGCCGGTGAAGAACGCAGGCATGGAGCAAGAGGCCTCGGTGCAGTGTGCTTTCTCGGTGACGTAGTAGGCCGAAGCGAAGGCTCCGATCCCGACGAACGCGTGATGGCCGAGGGAAACCTGACCCGTGTAACCCATCACGATGTTCAGAGACAAACCGATGATGGCGAAGATGACGGCGTTGGAGATCCTGTCGGCGGCAAGGTTCTTGGAGGGCAGGATCCAGAGGAGGAGCAGGCCCACCAAGATCGTGGCTACGAGCCCGCGTGCGACCCAACCCTGAGTGGACGGCCGCCAGCGCCCCGAGGCATCGGGCGTCGCGACCGGAGCCTGCAGCGTTTCTGCTCCGGCGCTCATGTCTCTCTCCCGAGAAGGCCTTGCGGCCTGGCCAATAGCACGACGAGGAGGACGAGCAACACGGTGACCTGCTCGATCCCCGGGATGATCGAGCCGATGATCTCGGGAACGCCCGCTTGGTCCACGCCGAATGTGTAGTGCCCTCCGGCCCAAGCGGCGAGTGCCTGGACGAGCCCGATGACGATCCCGCCGACGAACGCGCCGGGCAGACTGGTCATGCCTCCCAACACCGCGCCCGCGAAAGCAGGGATCAATACGTTGCTCGTCATGACTCCGGGAACCAGGAGGCCGATCGTCGGCACGAACAGGATCCCGGCGACGGCGCCGAAGAACGCCGCCGAGCCCCAGATGAACATCGACATCCGTTCGACACCGATCCCCACGACGCGGGTGGCGAACGCGTCCTGCGAGGTTGCCAGCACGGCGAGACCGAGATCGGTTCGAGAGAAGAAGTACGCCAGGATGATCCCCAGTGCGACCAGCACGCCGATCGTCAGGAGGCTCTGGGGCGAGACGATGGAGTCGAAGATCTTCAGCCCGGCGGGATCACCGTTCGCCTTGGCGGAGGAGATGATCGGGCGAAGGTTCTCCGGCTCGATCTTGAAGATGAGGATCTCGAGGCCGATGGCCAAGAGCGACATGGCGATCGTCCCCACGAGAAGCGTGACCCTCGGTGCGTTCAAGAGGGGGCGGATGAAGATCCGCTCCATCCCCAGTCCCAGGACCACTGTCAGCACCAGGGCGACGACCACGCCGGCGGCGTAGGGGAGGTCCCACTTCTCGAGGCTGACGAACAGGAGATATGCCGCGATCGTTCCGAACTCCGCCTGAGCGAAGTTGAACACCCGGGTGCCCTTGTAGACGATGACCAGACCCAGAGCCACGAGACCGAAGACGGCGCCGTTAACGATCCCTACGACGACGAATGGATTGGGCCCGCTCTCCACGTTCTGGCCGGCGAGCAGCACGATCGCGATCAGCGCGGCGAGAACTCCGGTGACGATCCCCGTTCTCATGGTGGAGTGAAGCTAACCCAGCGAGGGGTTGTTCGCCAGTCCGGTGCGGAACACTAAAAGTCGCTGACGAACGATTGCTCGGTCACCCAGCGGTTGTTGGCGCAATCCGCTCTGTTCAGGTGCATCGACGAGCCACCGAAGTGGTTGCTCGTCGAGTAGCTCGTCGGTGGGACGATGCCCGTCTCGACCTTTGCCCGCTCCATCGCGTAGACGAAGCGCTCTCTCGACAAATCCTTGCCCGGCAAGGAGAGCAGCTTATGGAGGACCTTAGAAACCGACCACAATCCGAACATGATGTCGTCCGTCCCACCGGCCTTCCTGAAGTTCGTATCGAACTTGTTCGAATCGAAGTAGGACGGATAGGGGTTCAGGAAATGAGCGCCGTTGATCGAGGCGTTGTTCTTACAAGCCACGTTGGCGACGGTATCGAGCGCCATCGATAGTCCGACGCCCACATAGTGCGGGTGATAGCCCTGGTTCTGAGCGGCCTGGGCAAGCTGGATGAAGAAGGTCGGCGACGTGAGGACGTAGACGTTCTCGATCCCCGCGGTGCGGAGGTCGGTCGCATAGGTCTGAGCGTCGGCCGTTCCAGAGTTCTTGGAGATCGCTCGGTTGTAGTCGACGCTTGCGCCCTTCTTGCGCATCGCGTCCACCCATTCGGAGTTCGCGTCGGTGAATGCAGGGGAGTTGAAATAGATCATCCCGTTCTTCTCGTTCCCTGCACCGGCCTTGGTCACGAGGTAGTCGGCGAGGAGCGGGCCCTGCTGCGCGTAGCTCATCCACAGGGCGAAGTAGCCGGGGAGTCCCTCGAGCCCATTCTGGGTGACGCCGCCGGACAGATAGGGGACCCCGACGGATGCCGCGTAGCGGGCGCACGCCAGGATCTGGTCGGCGCCGGCGGCTCCGATGAGGAGGAATACGTGCTCGTCTTCGACCATCTCACGACAGGCGGTGACCGCCTGCGAGGGGTTGTAGTTGTCGTTCCGGAAAACGACCTCGACGCGCCGGCCGCTGATCGTGATGTCCTGAGACTCGAGCCAGTTCCAGTAAAGGTCCTTGCCTTTGTCGAAGGACTGGGACGGAACGGGAGCGGCTCCCGTGATGGGGGCGTGGATGCCGATCTTGATCACGTCGTCGGTGACCCCGGTCGTGTCCCCGCCGGTGCGATTGGAGCTTCCGGTCTCTCCTCCGCCGGTCTCGCCGCCACCGGTCTCTCCTCCGCCGGTCTCGCCGCCACCGGTCTCGCCTCCACCAGTCGTTCCGCCGGTGGTGCCACCCGTCGTCGTTCCGCCGGAGGTCGTTCCGCCGGAGGCGAAGTCCGGGTTGCTTGCTGCGAACTCATCGGCTGTTGCGATGATCTCTCCGGTCTGGGAGTCGATCACGTTCCCCTGGTCGTCGAACTGGGTCCCGGCCGGCAGCACCGCCTGGGACGTTCCGCCCCCGGAGATGCCCTCGATCTTCTCAGAGACGCCCGGCTTCTGACCGCAGGCCGCGGCGAAGACAAGGAAGAGAGCCAGGAGGGACAGGAGCTGGAGTTGGCGACGATTCATGATGCTTAGCCCTTTCTTCCGAGCCTCAGGTTGCCGAACAAGCTTTTGGCCTTTGCCAGGAATCCACCGGCGGCGCCTCCTGCCGCGGCGGTTGCCGCGGTCCCCTCGCGCTGCGCGTTCATCTGGCGGATCTGTGAGAGCACTCCGTCCGGCCGAACGCCGGCCGCGGGCTCGACCACGAATCTCTTCACGAGCGAGAAGCCGATGAGCCCTGCCGCGATGGCGAGCCATACGTAACCGGGAAGGTTCTCAACGGGCTGCACGTCGACCGCTTCTTCAGTTCCGGGGGCCGCGATCGGGTCGGAGGTGGCTCCGGGATCGGTAGTCGCCCCGGGATCGGTCGAACCGGTCGACGAAGTGGGGCTGAATGTGGAGCCTCCGGTCGAGCTCGCCGGAGTGCTGGTGTAGCTGGTGCCGTCCGTGCCGGTGGCCGGGGGAATCGATACCGATCCTCCGGAGCCGCCACTTCCGCCGCCCCCCGTCGTGGTGGCGCCGGGCTCGGGGAACTCTTCGATCTCGGCGGGCTCGAACACGAGCTCCGTCTTCACGCCCTTGTCGTCGTCGGGTCCCTGGAAGACGACGCGCCATTCGTCGTCGCCGGGGCCGGCCTCCTTGGGCTTGAGGGGGACGAGCATCACACCGGCGATCTTGGACTCACCCTTCACCCAGGTCTGGGCGTACTTGGTGAGGTCGAACGTCCACTCGTGGGTCGGGTCGTCGCCCGCCTTCTTCGGCTTGACCTCCGTGCGCTTCGCGATGGGGTCGTTCTTCGTGCACTTGTACTTGGGTGCTTCCTTGTACTCGCGCGCCTCGCCGTCTCCGAAGAACTGATCGAGGAGGCAGGCTTGCACCTTGTGGCCGTCGACGTTGATGGGCTCACTCTGCGGGTCGGATGCCTCCACCATCGTCACGGTGAACTTGGTGACGGTTGAGTCGGGAAGGATCGTGAGGAAATCCCA
>JAXDJL010000039.1:0-16935 GCA_034665685.1 Actinomycetota bacterium
GACGCAGGCCTTGAGCTTCGAGATGTTGTTCTGCCTGGAATGAGACTGGTGAGGCCCTGTGATCCCCGCTGCGACGAGCGCATCGCGCGTTTGGGCCGGCGTGATGGAGGACATGCGACGATTCTAGTGTCCCGAGTCAGAGGTTCGCTGATGAATTCGGCGAGGGATGGGTGTCGCTCGCAAGGACGACGACGCAGCCAGGGTGGCCCCCCTGGTGAGGAGAAGGACGCCGCGAGCGGCAGCCAGACCCGTCGAATTCGCAGCACGACTTTTGACTTGGGGCACTAAGGTCGCGCCGATAATCCACGGACCAGGAGGCTCATATGAGCACCGACATCTTCTCTCTAGCAGGCAAGGTCGCCCTCGTCTCCGGAGCATCGCGCGGGATAGGGCGTGCCATTGCACTGGGTTTCGCTCGCGCCGGAGCAGATGTCGGAGTAGCGGCGCGCAGCGAGGGCGACCTGAAGGATCTCGCAGGCGAGATCGAAGCACTCGGTCGTCGGTGCGCGGTGCTCCCGACCGACGTCACGAACCGCGATGACATCCAGCAGATGGTCGATCGCACAGTGAGCGAACTGGGAGGGCTCGACGTCCTCGTGAACAACGCCGGCGGATCTCGTTTCATGTCGCCCCTCGTCGCTCTGCGACCCGATGCGTGGGACAAGGTGATGGCGTTGAACCTCGACTCCGTCTTCCACGCCACACAGATCGGCGCACAGGCGATGCTCGCGAGCGGCGGGGGATCGATCATCCAGATGGCGTCGGTGGCCGGGATCGAAGGTGCTCAGGGTCTGTCCTTCTACTCGGCGGCAAAAGGCGGCGTCCGACTCATGACGCAAGCGGTTGCCAAGGAACTCGCGGAGTCCGGTATCCGCGTGAACTCGATCGCACCGGGCTGGATCGCGACGGACCTCAACGCCGCGATGCGAGAGGACGAAGGCTCGCGCAAGATGATGGAATCGATGATCCCGATGGGCCGCGTGGGGGAAGCCGAAGAGATCGTCGGCGCCGCGATCTTCCTCGCCTCCGACGCTTCCTCCTACGTCACGGGCACCACGATCGTCGTCGACGGGGGCCAGACAGCCTGACGACGCGAGGAGGGGCCGGCCCCATGCGAGCCGGCCCCTCCCGTGCGATCGCCGAACCTAGCCGTCCTGGTTCCGAGTCTCGCAGTTCGAGAACCGGTCATTGCCGGTGCCTCCGATGCAATCGTCGGTGCCACTCCCACCGTTCAGGTAATCGCCGTTCTCATCGCCGTCGAGCGTGTCGTTACCGATGCTCCCGTAGACCTGATCGTTGCCGAAGCCGGCCTTGACCACGTCGTCGCCCGAGCCACCGTTGACGAAGTCGTCGCCGTTGTAGCTCCTGATGATGTCGTTGCTGGCCTCGCCGTAGATCGTGTCCGCTCCATGGAGCCCGCAGATGATGTCTCTGCGAGGGGTGCCGTGGATCGTCTCGGGTTCGGTGGTCCCGATGATCGTGCAGGTCTTGACGCCGATCGTCTCCGAAGCGTCGACCGACTCTTCACCGGTGGCCGAGGCAGTGACGTCCACCCCCGCGATGCCGTGCGTGAACGCGCTGCTCCCGTAAGGGTTCAACGAGATCATCCAGTGCACGTTTCCCGAGCAGCTGACGTCCTTGCCACGCTCGGCCTGAACCGTCCGGCCGCCCTGTTTCTGCGACATCTGGACGTATAGGGAGACGGTGCGAGGCGTGTCACAGTGCACGACTCCAGTCACCACCGCCGAGCCACTTTCCTGGTTGGCCCATCCCACGTTGTCGATGGTCGCGCGCATGGTTGCCGCAGCGGCCGGCGACGCTTGGAACAATCCCGCGACCAACGTTGCCGCGGTCATCGAAGCCATCTTCACCGTTCTGAACCTCATGTGCAGACTCCTCTCATCTCATCCCGCGTCCATCGCGGGTCGTGTTCCCACTCTGATGAGCGGCTGCTCGAAGTTCTGCGGACTAGTCCACACAGGACATGTGCTGTTTGCACCAGACGGAGTTGAGGGACCCGCGTAGCCTCGTGACAGAAAACGAAACTAGAGTTGCCAGTCAAAGGAGCCCTCGATGTCCGAGAAAGTGCGAATCACGAAAAGGAAGCCGAAGAGGCGCGCCGCGATCGTCTCCCTGCTCGCGTGCGGCGTGATCGCCGCCACCGTCCCGGTCATCCAGGGGACGGCCGCACCGGCCCTCGCAGACGAGGTCGGAGCAGCAGCCGTCAGTTACACGAATCCCGTTTACGAGAGCAGCGCAGGAGACCCGGCCGCCCTTCGAGCTCCCGACGGCACCTTTTACGCGTACACGACGCAAACGGCCGCCGACGGGACCGGCCCCCACATCCCGGTCCTGCACTCGGACGACCTCGTCGATTGGACGTACCTCGGAGACGCTCTGCCGGAGCTTCCGAGCTGGGCGCTCGACGGGCCCAACCGCGACACGTGGGCGCCGCACGTTATCCAGCACGACGGTCGCTACCTCCTCTACTACTCGGCTCGGCGCAAGAGCAGCGGGAAGATGGCGATCGGCGTGGCGACATCGGAGACGCCGGTCGGTCCCTTCCACCCGTTAGGGAGCCCGTTGGTAGGGGGAGACTCGATCGACCCGTTCGTCATGAAGACGCCGGGGGGCCTCTACATGTACTGGATGGTCCCGAGGGAGCCCATCAGGGTGCAGCCCTTATCCGACGACGGCCTTCGGCTCACCGGCAGTTCCACGACGATCCTCCGGCCCGCGCCGAGCCGCGAGTACGAGAAGCTGATCGAGGGGCCGTGGATCGAGAAGCACGACGGCTTCTTCTACCTCTTCTATTCCGGGAACCATTGCTGCGCACCGAACCCTCACTACGCGCTAATGGTCGCGCGCTCGCGCTACCCGAGACGCGGCTTCAAGCGTTACGCGGGGAACCCGATCCTGGCGGCGAACGACAACTTCATCGCCCCCGGACACAACAGCGTGATCAAGGACGACGCCGGCAAGCCGTGGACGCTCTATCACGCTATCCGGCGCGGCGATCAAAGCTCCGAGCGGGTGATGATGCTCGACCGGGTCAGATGGATAAACGGGTGGCCGCGGGTCAACGGGGGCCGCGGCCCCTCGAGTGGCAGTCAGTCGGGACCCGAGGTCCGCGTTCCTATCTAGAGACGATCAGTGGGTGCACTGCCCGGTGCCCACCTCTGTGGTGCTGCCGCTTCCTCGCTCGACGTCGTCGCGTACCTCGTCGGCGGTTAGTGCGTACCCGGTATCGCCATCGGTCGTCGACGCCGCGAAGACGACGCCGGCAACCGAGCCATCCGGCAAGACGAACGGCCCGCCCGAGTCTCCCTGCCGCACCGGAGCGCGCAACTCGAGGATCTCTCGAACGACGATTCCGTCGCCGTAGATATCTCGCCCGCGCGCCTCATACCGAGCCTGTACGGCAGCACCATGAGGCTCGAGTTGCCCGCGTGCGTCGCCCGGATACCCGAGGGTCGCTCCGGACGCGCCGCGGTCGATCTCCTGAGTCGTCAGAGCGAGCGGAGGACCGGAGAGTCCCTGGACGTGGAGCACCGCCACGTCCGTCCTGGGGTCGAACAGAACGATGGTTCCCGGGTGCTCCTCGCCGTTCAACTCCTGCACCGTCGGTTCGTCGCCTCCCGCGACAACGTGTGCATTCGTCACGATCGTCGACCCGGCAGCGACCCAGCCGCTCCCCTGCTGGATCCCTCCGCACGCGGGGATCAGCACACGAACGGTCGAGTCCTTGCCGGCTTCGAAGGCGCGCCGCGCCTCCTCCTTCGATGGGGGTTTCACGGGGGGGCCGATGTCGCGTGGCAAACCGGCGAACACCTGGGGGAACCCGGACGTGTCGAGGTACTGGCTGATGGTCGCAACCAGATCGGGCGGGTCGGGAAGGATCCGGCTGGTGAGATCGAGGATCGCCGAATGTCTCACCGCCCGCGCGATCTCTCTCGTCGGTCCTTGCACCAGAAGGGAGCCGATCAACCAGAAGGAGATGATCGTGATGATGATGCCGAAGCCGGCCCCCAACCCCGAGTCGACGGGCCCCATCCGGAACTCGCGTGCGATCCCTCCGAAGCGATGTCCGATCAGGAACCCGATGGTCTGACCCGCGGAGAGGAAAAGGAAGACGAAGAACAACGAGAGGAGAGCCAGCCCGATGCCCTCCTCGTGCACGATGGCGCGCGCCAGACCCCCTCCCAGGGTCACGCCGGCGATGAGTCCCAGGAACCCGCCTCCGAGCTCGAAAACCTGAGCGATGAAGCCGCGACGCCATCCCCGCATCGCCGCCAGGAAGACGAGGACCAGGACGATGAGGTCGACGATGTTCATGGGGAGGGTGTCAATCGATCCCGAGGCCGGTCTGGAGCGCTCGGAAGGTGAGGCCGAAGCAGAGGAAAGCGGCGACACCGAAGACGAGCCACGGCGCGGCGACCTTGCGGGCCCGGAGGTGTGCAACGGTCAGAACGAGACCGGGGAAGAACGCCCCGTAGACGTAGTGGAGCCAGGTGGGCCCGTTCGAGGCCGGGCGGTGTCCCGACAGGAACAGTGTCGCCCCGACGAGGAACTGGATGCCGACGATCACCTGGAGGCCGGCGAGAAGGTTCCAGTACCCACCACCCGGCTCCCTGTTGCGAACCAAGACGAAGATCGACCACAGCAACAGGAGAAGGAAGCCGGCGGGGATCGAGTAACCGACGAAGCGGTGGAGGTCGACGATCACCTGCGCAGGCTACCCACTTTCACAGGACGGCCAGACAAGAATCGAGAACGCGGCGAACGGCCACTTCGAGATCTTCCCGGTGATCGCGCGACACCTCGTGACTGGCGACGTCCTCGAGCCACGATTCCGGGATCGCCGCCTGCATCCCGCACATCTCGGCGAAATGGATCGTCCACACCTTGGGTACGACGGTCTCCGCTTGATATCCGCCACCACCCGTGGCAACCCAGCGGTCTCCGGCGTGCTCGCGGATCACGTCGTGAAGTATCCGGGCCATAGTCGGGTAGGCGCGCATCGTGAGGCCGAGGTTCGCCAAGGGGTCTCCGTGATGCGTGTCCGCGCCCAACTGGGTCAGCACGACGTCCGGCTTGAAGGCCTCGGCCAAGGGATGCAGCAGGGTCTCGAGCGCCCACAGGTAATCCCCGTCGCCCGTGTAGGGAAGCAGCGGAACGTTCGCGGAGGTGCCGCGGGCGGCCCCCGCGCCGATCTCGTCCTCGAAACCGGTTCCCGGATAGAGGTAGCGCCCGGACTGATGGAGGGACACGGTCAGGACGCGCGGCTCGTCGTAGAAGATCCACTGCACTCCATCCCCGTGGTGCACGTCCACGTCGACGTACATCACCTTCCACTCGGGTTGCAGGTCGAGGATCTTCGCTATCGCGACGGCCGGATCGTTATAGATGCAGAAGCCCGATGCTTCGCTGCGTCGCGCGTGATGCAGGCCGCCGGCAGGATTGAAAGCGTGACGCGCGACGCCGGTGGCAACGGCTTCGGCGGCGGTGACTGAGGCACCGCATACCGCCGCAGCAGCGCGGTGCATGTTCCTGAATATCGGGTTGTCCCCCGTGCCGAGCCCGTACTCCAAGCCGTGCGACTCCGGGATCGATCCCTCATCGATCCCCTTGACCACGTCGATGAACTCCTGCGAATGCGCTCTAGCTATCTCCTCGTCGGTTGCGGATCGGGACGTAAGGATCTTCACGGAAGGCAGGCCCTCGAGCCCCAGGGTGCGGATGTTCTCGTTCGTGAGTAGGACACGCTCGGGTCGCAGCGGGTGGGTCGCGCCGAAGTCATAGGTCTTCGCGATGTCTTCGACCGTTACGAGAGCCGTCGTCTCGGACGCGGCTCCGTTCGAGTGCGTCACTCGTCCATCTGAGCGCGTTGCAACTTGCCCGAGTAGTCGATGCCTATCGTCTTCCACTCGGTGAACTCATCGAACGATTGAGGCCCGGCCTCCCGATGCCCGTTACCGGTCGCCTTCATCCCGCCGAACGGAACCTGGATCTCCGCACCGATCGTGGGCGCGTTGACGTAGACAACGCCGAACTCCAGCTGGCTCGTTGCTTTGAAGACGTTCGTGATGTCGTGCGTGTAGATCGAACAGGACAGGCCGTACTTCGTGCCGTTCGCGATGGCGATCGCTTCCTCGATCGATGTCACGTTCAGGATCGCGGTGACCGGTCCGAAGATCTCTTCCTGAGCGATGCGCATGTCGGGCTTCACGTCGTCGAAGACCGTCGGGGCGATGAAGTAACCGTTGTCCAGTCCCTCGCCCGTGACCTCCTCGCCACCGTGCAGCAACTTGGCACCCTCGGATCGGCCAACGGCGATGTACTCGAGCACGCGGTCCTTCTGCTGCTCGTTGATAACGGGAGCCAGCTCGACGTCCGGCTCGAGGCCGTTGCCAACTTTCATCTTCGACACACGATCGAGGAGACGATCGGTGAACTCGCCCCGCACCTTCTCGTGCAAGATGATGCGCGACGTGGCGGTGCAGCGTTGCCCGGACGTTGCGAAGGCTCCCCAGGCCGCGGCTTCGACGGCGAGATCGAGCTGAGCGTCCGGCATGATGATGATCGCGTTCTTCGAGCCGAGCTCCAGCGAGCAGCGCTTCATCGCCCGTGCGCATTTCTCGTTGATCATCCGGCCGACGTCCAAAGAGCCTGTGAACGAAACCGCCTTGACGTCCGGGTGATCGACGATCGCGGCTCCGGCCTCCTCTCCGAACCCGTTGACGAGGTTGAGGACGCCGGCAGGAAGACCTACCTCGCGGAACATGTCAACCAAGAGCGCGGCGCAGAGCGGCGTGTCCTCCGCCGGTTTGAAGACCGAGGTGCAGCCCGAGACGATGGCCGGCGCGATCTTCCAGAGGGGGATCGCGATGGGAAAGTTCCACGGCGTGATGAGGCCCACCACTCCAACCGGATGACGGACCGTCATGTAGAACTTGCTGCGAAGCTCCGATGGCGTGGTGTTGCCGAAGAACCGGCGTCCCTCTCCCGCCATGTAGTGAGCGAAGTCGATGCCCTCCTGCACGTCGGCCCGCGACTCCTTGAGGGTCTTGCCCATCTCGCGCGTCATGATCTCGGACAGTTCTTCCTTGCGCTCTTCCAGCAACAGCGCAACGCGCAAGACGTAGTCGGCGCGTTCGGGCGCCGGGGTCAGCAGCCAATCGGGATACGCATCCTTCGCCGCCTGGACCGCTCGATCGACGTCGGCTGCCCCACCCTTCGCGAAGGTGCCAAGGACCTCTCTGCGGTCGGCGGGGTTGTGCGATTCGAACGTCTCGCCGGAGACGGCATCCACCCACTTGCCGCCTATGAAGTTCCCAAAGTCTCGAGCCATCACAAACCCCCGTTCCGGACGCCATCGTCACGCTCTTCAGCGCGCATCCTAAAGGGGAGCCCGG
Organism: Actinomycetota bacterium; assembly: GCA_034665685.1. GTDB lineage: Bacteria > Actinomycetota > CADDZG01 > CADDZG01 > WHSQ01 > JAUJNU01. The sequence goes on from JAXDJL010000039.1 coordinate 7,416, forward strand.
TAGGGCTCTACTGAGTCGTGTCTCCGGCGGCCAGCTCCTGCGAGCGCTCCATGGCCGCCTGGATGGCGTTCAAGAACGCCGCTCGCACCCCGGATTGCTCGAGCACCCGGATGGCGCGGATCGTTGTCCCGCCGGGCGAGGTGACCATCTCGCGCAGCTCGACGGGGTGGATCTTCTCGTCGCGCAGCATCTTGGCCGAGCCCAGCATCGTCTGCACCACCAGCTCCGTCGAGATCTCGCGCGAGAGCCCGAGCAAGATCCCGCCTTCGATCATCGCCTCGGCAAGGAGAGCGAAGTAAGCGGGCCCGGACCCCGAGATCGCGGTGACCGCGTCGAGGGCGGACTCGGGCACGGTAACGACGCGTCCGACGTGTTCCAGGACCTCGGCGGCCCGAGCGAGGTCGTCACCGTTCGTGTGCCGTCCACCCGCGATGCCCGCCATGCCCTCGTGCACGATCGAGGGCGCGTTCGGCATCGCACGCACCACCGGAACCGCACTTCCCAAGCGCGATTCGATGAACGCTGTGTTGATCGCGGCCACCAGTGAGAGAACGATCTGCTGTGGGCCGACCTGCGCGGAGATTGAGGCCAGCAGCGTCTCTATGTCCTGAGGTTTCACCGCTACGACGATGACCTCGGCCCCCGAGACGGCCGAAGCATTGTCCATGCTCGTTTCGACGCCGTAGGTGGAAGAGAGCAAGTCGAGGCGCTCCTTGCGGCGCGCGGTCACGACGACGTCTTGTGGCTGCCGCCATCCCGACGCCAGCAAACCGGCAACGAGGGCCTCGCCCATCTTGCCGCAGCCGAGTACTGCGAGTCGCGCCATAACGGTAAGAATGATGGCAGGAAAACGAGAGACGAGCGAAAGCAAGGAGATCTGGTGCTGGGGCGGACCCTTTTGTGGGCCTCTGAGAAGCCACGGATCCAGCGGATGATCACCGAGGGGAAGCTCACCCGTCCGGTCGTCGAGAGGTTCGTCGCAGGCGATGACCTCGCCAGCGCGATCGCCGTGATCCGGCAACTGAGCACCAAGGGGATCGGGGGGATCCTCGACCTCCTGGGCGAAGGCGTAACCGACCCGGCCGGAGCGAGCGCGGCCGCCGACGAGTACCTGACGTCGATCAAGGAGATCCAGGCGAACGGCGTCGATTCGACCGTCTCGGTCAAGCTCACCCAACTGGGCCTCGCCTTCGACAAGGGCGCCTGCATCGATCATCTCCGGCTATTGGCCGCCGAGGCCGAGGCGATCGGCACTTATGTGGAGATCGACATGGAGCAGTCGGAGTACGTCTCGGACACGCTCGACGTCTATCGAACCCTGCAGACCGACTTCCCCGGGCTGCGCCTGGCGATCCAGGCTTATCTGCGAAGGACACCCGTCGATCTCGAAGCGCTGGCGCCCCTGCAGCCGAAGATCCGGTTGGTCAAGGGCGCTTACCCCGAGCCGGAGGAGATCGCGTTCAAGAAGCGCGCGGAGATCGACGGGCAGTACCGGTTCCTCACCGACTGGCTCTTCGACAAGGGGACCGACCCGGCGATCGCATCGCACGACGAGAAACTCATCCAGCACGCGCAGCAAGCCGCTGCATCACGTGGCAGAGACGAGAAGAGCTTCGAGATCCAGATGCTCTACGGGATCCGGCGCGACTACCAGGAGAGGCTCGCGGCCGATGGTTACAGGGTGCGGACCTACGTGCCTTTCGGTTCCGCCTGGTACCCCTATCTCATGAGACGGATGGCGGAGCGGCCGGCCAACATGCGCTTCTTCCTGCGAGCCGTCGCCGGTCACTGAGCAACGCCGACAACGAGAAAGGCCCTAGAAACCTCCGACCGGGCCGTCTCTCGTGTACTTCCCCACACACGAGAGGTGGATCGGGCTTCGACTTCTAGGGCCTTCTCAGTTGATGAGCGATGTCGAGCACCGCTCTTCGAACGCTGCTGAAGATACGGGTGACCGTCACGCGGGTCAACGTCGCGAAGGTGCTGCTTAGGGCATATAACCGCAGGTCAAAGCCTTAAGGAAAAGCTGTCGAACCGCGAAGAAAAGAACCGACCGCGATCTTCAGCAGGTGCAGAGCTCGGTGAACTCTTCGTTCACGAGACACTCGTAAAGCTCGAGGAACTCACCCGCGGCGTTGTCCCACGAGAAAGGTTCGGCGGCCGACAAAGCTCCGCGGCCGAAGCGAAGGCGCAGCTCCTCGTCCACCAGCAACCTCGTGACGCGGTCCGCGAACAGCGCCGGGTCGCGCGAGGGAACGAGGTAGCCCGAAGCTCCGTCGTGAACGATGAACGACAGGCCGCCGACCGCGGTCGCGACGACGGGTACCCCACACGCGTGCGCCTCGAGAGCGGCGAACCCGAACGACTCGGAGTGCGAACAGACGACGACTGCGTCGGACGCCTGGTAGAAGCCTGGCAAGCTCGAATGAGGTTGCGGTCCCACGAACCTCACGTTCTGCGTGAGACCGAGCTCCGCGGCGAGCGAGTGGGCCCGCTCGAGCTCACGATCGCCGGCCGGGCCGCTGGCACCTCCGACCACCATCAAGAGGACCTTGCGCGGCACCGCCCGCACGACGTGTTCGAGAGATCTGATCGCAAGCTCGATGCCCTTGAGGGGCTGGATCCGTCCCACATAGAGGAGCACCGCCTCATCCCCAAGACCGAGTGCGGCGCGCGCCGCTTCTCTGCTCCCCGGGTGGAACGCACCGTGGTCCACCCCGGGATGGATCGTCTTCAGTTGGTCGTGGGAGGCGCCGTAGAGGCAGGCGAGTTGCTCGCATTCCTCATCGGTCGAGGCGACCAGGACGTCCGCCGCCGAGCTGACGACGACCTCTCCTTCCAGTCGCGAGAGAGGCTCGGGGCTGTCCCCGCCCGCAAGCAGGCCGTTCTTGACCTTGCCGAGCGTGTGATGGGAGTGGACGAGCGGAACGCTCCAGTGCCGGGCAAGGGCCTCGCCGGCGATCCCGGACTGCCAGTAGTGCGAGTGAAGGAGGTCGTACCGGATCCGCTGCCCCATCGCGAAGGCGCGCACTCCTGCCACGAAATCTTCGAGGAAGGCGGGGAGGTCTTCCTTCGGATGGGGCGTGGGGGGGCCGGCCTCGATCGGGACAACGCGTACATCGGGACCGAGCTGCACCACACGACTCGCGGGATGGGAACGGCGCGTGAAGATGTCCGTCGACACCCCGCGTCGCGCGAAGGCCTCGGCAAGACGCCGGACGTAAACGGTCATGCCGCCTCCGTCTCCGATACCCGGCTCGTGAAGAGGTGAGGAGTGATAAGCGATGACGGCCAAACGCTTCACCAGCGAGGGGCCGTCCAGCTCCCTAGCGAGACCGTCCAGAGAAACGACATCAGCGCCCTGGGCCGGAGGGGACCAGACCTTCACGTGACGGTTTCGTTCAGGATGCGGAGGTTGTTGAGAGGAACGGCCTGCGCGCCCAACTGGTACTTGTACCTCTCCGGCCCCCGCAAGAAGTCAAAGGTGTGGAAGTCGCGCTCGATCGCTTCCTCGATCAGATGCGCCACGAGGATCAGACCCGGCGACAAGCGACGGGCCTCGGGCTCGTAAGCGGAGTTGTAGAGGTAGAGGGTGCCGTCCAGCTCGAAGCCGAACGTCGTTGCGAGAGCGTGTCCCTCAACCTCCAGGAAATCGAGGCGCAGCCAACCGAGCGGCATGAAGGCATTGGCCATCCGCTCGAAAAACGTGGCGATGTTGGGGCGCATGAAGTGTCCCTTGTGCCCTTCGGCATCGCGATGCAGATCGATGAAGGTCTGCATGTCTTCTTCGAGCGTCTCAGGCGTTGCCGTCCGGAAACTTGCCCCGGCCTGCTCGCGCGCGAACCTTCTCTGCTTGCGCTTGAGCTCGTGTCGATCCTTGGAAGACAAGCTCGCGAGGTAAGCCTCGAAGTCCTCCGGCAACAGCAGGATGGCCGCGGTCTCCTCCTGATCGAGCAAGAAGCGATAGCCCGCGCAGTCGGCCCGCTCGACGAGGAACTCCGCGAAGCCGAAGGGAACCGGCATGTTGTGCGCGTCGAACTCATCCCAATCGTCAGAGTGGTCCTTCAGCCACCCGATGAGGGCGTCCGCCACGTCGTAGCGGTCCCCCGGCGCGCAGATCGGGCCCAGGTAGTCGGTGAGGTCGATGCCTCCCACGAACCGGATGACCCGTCGGCCATCCTCTTCGATCTTGCGATAGAGGGGCACGATGGCCACCAGCCCCCCATCCCGCTTCATCAGGAGCGTGAACGGGTCCTTGCCGGCGCCGAACTCCTCCCACCAGACGCGATGCCACTCGGGGGTGGCGAAGACGGTGGAGGACGGGTCGGCGTCCAGCAGGTCGCACCACTGAGGCACGTCGAGAGAGCGCGCGCCTTCGAGAACCTCGATTTCGAGTGTCATGGTCACCGTCACGGTATTGGTTCCTAACCTCGGGGATCTGGTGTTTCTTCCCCCGGATGGCCGCGATATATGACCGGAAATGCGAAGAGATGACGGGAAGTAGGAGCTCGCCGGACCCCGTCGGCGATAGCGCAGCCGAGGTCAGACGCGGGTGGGGGGTAAAGAGGGGCGCTCCCACTTCCCGTCAGATCAGAGCTATGGGTTCTCCTCGTCCAGCAGTTCCTTGACGGTCGCCGCCTTCTCGTACGGTTCCGCCCCGCTGCGCACGAACTGGCGGTAAAGCTCGCGGAGCGTTCGCTTCTGCTCGTCGGTGAGGTGTGGGTCCTGCAGGATCTCCGATTCGAGGTCCCGATCCCGTCTTTCGTCGAGGATCCCCGCCCTGACGTACAGGGTCTCGGCGGATATCCGGAGGGCTCCCGCGATGGCCTGCAGGATCTCGGCCGAGGGCTTTCTCAGCCCTCGCTCGATCTGGGAGAGGTAGGGGTTCGAGATACCGGCGGTCTCCGACAGCTTGCGGAGGGACAGACTCGCTCCTCTGCGCTGCTCGCGGATGAAAGAGCCCAGCTCTCCGAGCTTCATCTTGCCGCTGGCAACGACGTCTTCCACCTTGTCCCGGTTGCGTACCATGTGCTAACGATAACAGCCGCTTGTATAACAGTTGCAAGCATTAGGAGGGCAAAACGGAAATTTCTTGCCACTCCGGCTACGCGGAGTTCAAAGATTGACTACTCTGGGTAACGTAGGCAGGGCTAAAGAAGCCCGATGTAGAACTTGAGGGGAATGAAAGTGCCGGTCGACCACGGATCCGCCTCCCGCTCCGCGGGAGGCCTCTTCACGAGCGCGAACGCAGCACCGGTGTTGGCCGGAGTCCTCGCCATCGTGGCCGCGAGCTTCCTCATCGGATTCAGCATCTGGGCACAGAACGTCGTCCTCGAGAGCTCCGAAGGAGGCGCGGTCCAGGCCGATCAGCGCTCCGGAGAGACCTCGGGCCCCCTCGTCGTCCAAGACCTGGATCGACTGGCGGACGCGGAGGGCAAGGATGGCGCCGCCGGTGCCACGCCCCCGGCCGGAGGCGAGATCGTCCTCGTCGCAGGAACCGTCCCGAACGCCCCACCCGCCGGAGGCGGTCTCACTGGGGACGGCACCGGCCCAGGGGCCCCCGAGTCCGTAAGTGGACACATCGGTGCATCTCATCCCGGATCGACCGGAACCAAGACCACGGCTCGCCGAACGCGAGAGTGCCCGCCCCGCAGGGTGCGCGGCGCTCACGAGGGACGTCGCATGCCGCCGGGTCATTGCCGTAACGGAGCCCCTGCAGGATTCCTCGCAGCTCGGGCGGCCCGGCAGCAAAGGGCCTCCGCCGCACCGGTCGTGGGTCGAGCCACGGCGGAGCGCTCCCAAGCTCCCGCGAGCGAGCGGCAGACAGACGGAGGAACTAAGTCACAAACACTCCCCGCCGCCGCGAGCCACGGAAACGGCCACGCCTTCGGTCACACCAAGGCGCACGGGCTCGGGCTCTACCGTGCCTTGGCGAAGATGTGGGGCGGCCGGGGACGCGGGCACTTCAAGATCAAGTAAGGAACTTGCGAAACCGGCTCAGCCGGCGGACACGCTCCGGGGGTCGGCCTCACCACTCGTATAGCGACGAACGATCTCGGCCTGAACCTTGTCCATGACGTCCTGAACCGCCTTGCGCCTCGCCGAGACACTCTGTTCGTGCTCCGAGAGACTGCGCAGGATCTGCTGGATCTCTTCGGTGGCGAGTGTGGGAAGGCGCGTGAGGGTCTGTTCCCCAACGATCTCCTCCACCCGGCGGCGAGGGATGTCGGCATTCCGGGGGATCGAGAAATCGGGAGCGCGCGAGGGAAGCGGGCTGTCGCTTCCCTGACGGCCCTCTGCAGCGAGGATCGAAGGGAGCCGGGACATGAGGTCGCCCTCGACCTTGCCCGAACGGCGATCGAGCTCCGCCGAGAGGATGTCGCTCCGCCCCTGGCACAGGCGCCTCTCGAAGGACAGCTCCATCTCGCCCTCGCGAGACTCATCCCTCATGACGCGGAGCTCATCTAGGGGTCTCGTCGTGAGCCCCTCCAGGTAGGAAGGGTCGGTGATCGTCTCGACGAGTCTGCGTTTCACGGCCATATATGCAGGATAGCGCGCATCACGTCAGATCCAAAAGGTTGCGGGCCACCTCCGGCGTAGCGATGTCACGGCCGGCCGCCCGTCCGATCTCCGCGACCCGCTCGATCAGGTGCCGGTTCGACTCCGCTCGTTCCCCCGGTCCGATGTAAAGCACGTCCTCGAATCCCGTCCTCACGTGTCCCCCGAGCGAGATCGCAGCTCGTGCAACCGGCAGGTGGGCCCGTCCGATGCCGGTGGCGCTCCAGGTGGAACCGGGGGGAAGGTGTCGCGCCAGGAACTCGACCGAGTCCTCCCACGCCGGCATCGCTCCGGGCACACCCAGGACGAAGTCGTAGTGACGATGGTGGCCGTCCCCGAGATCGTCATGGAGGCGGTCCGCGGTAGCGATCATGCCCGGCTCGAAGATCTCGAACTCCGGCAGGATCGATAGCGCGCGCATCTTCTTGTAGAGACGCTCGATCAGGTCGGGTGGATTCCAGAAGACCGCGTCCCCGAAATTCACGGTGCCCGTCGTCAACGACGCCATGTCCGGTCGCAACTCCAGCGGCGCCAATCGAGCATCGTCCGGATCGCCGACGGCTCCGCCACTCGTGAACTGAACGATCAGGTTCGACGACCCTTTGATGGCATCGCGCGCCGCGCGGAAAGTTTCAACGTCCATCGTCGGTTCGCCGCGTTCGTCCCTTACGTGCAGGTGATAGATCGACGCGCCGGCTTCCTCGCAGGCGCGAGCGTCCTCTGCAAGGCGCTCGGGAGTGACGGGAAGGTTCGGTTGTTGGACCGGCGTCAACTCGGCCCCGACGCCCGCGACGGTGATGATGAGCGGCTGCAATCTAGTGCGACGCCTCGATCAGCAGACTGAAGCGGCGAGGGGCGTCGGGTTGACCGATCCGCCGCCGCCCGGGTGGTACTCGAAGTGAAGGTGAGGGCTCCCCGCCGCGTTCCCGGTGTCACCGACGGTGCCGATCTGATCTCCCGCGTTGAAGTGCCCCCCGGTCTCCTGCGTCGCGCTGTGGACGTAGACGTACAGGTTGCCGTCGTCGCCCGACAGGTACATCACGTTGCCCCCGAGCTCCGAATAGCCGGCGTAAGTGATCGTTCCCGACACGATCGCGATCTCGGGCGTGCCGTAAGCCGCCATCATGTCAACGCCTTCGTGCGCGCGACCTCCCGAACGCGGTGCGCCGTAGCTGTCGACGAAAGAGGTCGGTCCGCCCACCGGACAGAACATCCCGCCTTTGGACACGCCGGAGGGTAAAGAGCTCGCCGCGGCGGGAGCTGCTGCCGCGACCGGAGCCGTACTGACGCCGAGCTTGCTCTGGAGTCTCAGGTAATCGTCGTTGATGGATTCGAACTGAGCCTGCAACCGGGCCGCTTCATCCTTGAGCGCGTCCTCGGCTTCCGCGCTCTCGGCGCTCTTCGCCTCGAGTTCCTTCGACACCGAGTCGAGTCTGTTCTGCGCGCGGGCGAGAGCTACGAAGTCATCCGCACCGGTGAGTGAGACGCGCGACAACATCTCGGCTCTGGTCGCGAGATCCGACACGTCCTCGGCTCCATCGAAGATGACCTCGAGCATCCCCGTGTTGCCCTGCGTGTAGAGAGCGCGAGCCCTTTTCGCAGCAACGGCCTGGAGTTTGGTGATCTCCTTCTTCAGAGACTCCCGCTCGCGCTCGATGCCATGGAGCTCCGTCTCGATGATCTCGGCGCGTTCGTGCGCCGCTTCCACCTTGGCGGCGGCCGCGTCGAGCTCGGCCTGGATGGTGGACAACCGGGCCCGAAGATCCGACATGCTCTCCTCACCGGTGGCCGGACCCATCATCAATGGGACCGAGCCGAGTGCGAGGAGAGCGATGCTGACGGCGAGCCTGAGAGGCCGCCGGCGAGTTCGCGTAGGCATGCCGAGCCACGCTAGCACAAGCGCTCAAGCGGCCTCCCGGCCGATTCCTAGCGTTCGGAGGTCATTAAGATGGGGCCGTGCGGGGGGTGGAGGATTACCTCGAAGAGATAAAGCGCCTTGAGGAAGACGGCGATCGCATCACCGCGACCGTTCTCGCCCGCATCCTCGACGTCTCGCTGCCCTCGGCCTCGGAGATGCTCAAGCGCCTGGCCGCCGAGGGATATCTCAGCCGCGAGAAGGGGGGCACGATCCTCCTCACGCCGGACGGCCGGCGCCTCGCCCACACGATGCTCCGGCGGCATCGCCTCGTCGAGTGTCTCCTCGTGCAGAAGCTCGGCATGCAGTGGCACGAAGTTCACGGGGAGGCCCACAGGATCGAGCACGCGGTCTCCGCCCGGGTCGAGGAGGCCATGGCCAAGGCCCTCGATTATCCCGACTACTGCCCCCACGGCCACCCCATATGCCCCGTCGATCTCCGGCAGCTGCGCCGACTAAGCGAGCTGGACGCGGGCGAGGGCGGGGTGGTGGCTCAGATCTCCGAGGTCAAGGAAGAGGTGCTGCCGTACCTGGACCAGATAGGCATTCGGCCCGGGATCTCCCTCACCGTGAAGGACATCGCTCCGCTCGAGGGGCCCATGACTATCGAGACCGACGAAGGCATCACCCCGCTGGGTCGCGAGCTGGCGACGCTGGTACGCGTGATGGCTCCGGAGGAGAGCTACTCGCCCAACTAGAGACCGTGCGTCTTGCCGATGATCTCTCGCATGATCTGAGATGTTCCACCACCGATGGGGCCGAGGCGAGAGTCACGCCACGCGCGCTGCACCCACACATCGCTCATGTAGCCGTAGCCGCCGTGTATCTGCACGGCCTCGTCCGTGGCCTTCACGGCGAGCCGTCCCGTCTTCAGCTTCGCCTGCGCGGCCGCGAGCCCGAACGGGCGGCCCTGGTCCTTCAGCCACGCGCACTTGAGCGTGAGGAGCCGCGCGGCCTCGATCTCCGTGGAGAGGTCGGCGAGCTTGGTCTGGATCGCCTGGAACTTGCTGATCGGCTGACCGAAGGCGCGCCGCTCCTTCGCGTACT
>JAXDJL010000040.1:0-2902 GCA_034665685.1 Actinomycetota bacterium
ACTCGCGCCTCAAGCCCACCGACGAAGCTTGGAAGACGTTCTTCAAGGACATCTATTACGTACCGGGGGACGTCAACGATCCCGAGCTGTTCAAGAAGCTCGGCGCGCAGCTTGACGAGATCGACGAGTCGAACGGCACGAAGGGCAACCGCATCTGGTACCTCGCCATGGCCCCAGAGTTCTTCGCTATCACCGTCGAGGGTCTGGCGAAGGCTGGACTGTTCGACACGAAGGGCCGGCACCGCCTCGTTGTGGAGAAACCTTTCGGCTATGACATCGATTCCGCCAGGGAGCTGAACACCGAGCTCCAGAAGTACCTATCGGAGGATCAGATCTATCGGATCGACCATTACCTCGGTAAGGAAACGGTTCAGAACCTGCTGGTCTTCCGGTTCGCGAACGCGATCTTCGAGCCGATCTGGAACCGTCGCTACATCGATCACATACAGATATCGGTGGCCGAGTCGTTCGGAGTGGGAAGCCGTTCCGGCTATTACGAGAAGATCGGCGCGTTGCGCGACGTAGGACAGAACCACTTGCTGCAACTCCTCGCGCTGACGACGATGGAGGCTCCCGTGGCCTGGGACGCCGATGCGATCCGCGACGAGAAGGTGAAAGCGCTCCGTGCCGTGCGCCGCTGGACGGTCCGAGAGTGCGAGTCGGTCGTTGTGAGAGGCCAGTACGCCGGGTACCGCGACGAGAAGGGGGTCGACCCGCACTCGTCCACGGAGACGTTCGTCGCCATGAAGCTCCTCGTCGACAACTGGCGGTGGGCCGACGTCCCGTTCTATCTGCGCACCGGCAAGAAGCTCCCCAAGCAAGAGACCGAGATCCTGATCGCGTTCCACCGGCCCCCCCATCTGATGTTCAAGAAGACTTCGGTCGAGGAGCTCGAGCGGAACGTCCTCATCATCAGGATCCAGCCGGACGAAGGGATCACGCTCACGTTCGGCGCGAAGGTCCCGGGTCCCGAGGTCCTGATCCGCACGGTGGACATGGAGTTCGACTACGAGGCGGACTTCGGATCGGGGACGCCCGAGGCCTACGAGCGATTGCTCCTCGATTGCATGCTCGGGGACGCGACGTTGTTCACCCGGTCCGACGAGATCCTGGAGGCATGGGAGATCGTCGACCCGATCCTCAAGTACTGGTCCCAGGGTGGGCGCCCCGGCGTCTACAAGGAGAACGAGTGGGGGCCAGACGCGGCGCAGGAGCTGCCGCGGCACGACGGCCACCGCTGGAGGGCACATTGACCTTCAGGATCGAGGTCTTCGACACCGCCACCTACGCAACCGAAGCCGCCGGAGTGATCGCTTCTCACCTTCCGCCGTCCGGCTCCGTCGTGCTGACCGGCGGAACCACAGCCGAGAAGATCTACCCCGAGCTCGCTTCCGTCCCCGCGGACTGGTCGCAGCTCGCCATCGCGTTCTCCGACGAGAGGTGCGTGCCCCCCCACGACGAAGCCAGCAACTTCCGGATGGCGAGCGTGCTGCTGCTCGACGTGGTGCAGCCGAAGGAGGTCCACCGGATGCCCGGCGAGGACGACCCCGAAGAGGGGGCCGAGGTGTACCACCAGTCGATCGCCCCACTCGTGGCAGCGCACTTCGATCTGCTGCTCCTGGGGATGGGGGCCGACGCCCACATCGGAGCGATGTTCCCCCACTCCCCCGCCTTGAGCGAGCACCAACAGTTCTGCCGCGCCGTCGACCGCCCCGATGGGATGAAGGGCCTCACTCTCACTCCGCCGGCGATGACGACGGCGAAGAGGATCCTGCTCCTCGTTACGGGCGAGGCCAAGGCCGCCACGGTCCAGCGAGCGGTCCAAGGCGGCGAGCCCCCGGACACCTGCCCGGTCCGGCTCCTAGCCGACCACCCCGACACGACGTTCCTACTAGACCGATCAGCAGCCGCCGCCCTCTAACCACGGTTTCCTCAACTCATCGCGTTTCGCCACCGTCCAGGTGTCAGAACGCGATGAGTTGGGCTCCGCGGGCCTTCAGCAACCGCCCGATGTCGGTGATGACTCGCTCACTCTCAAAATGGATCTCGTCCCACGTGTAGTGGAGAACCGTCCAGCCCAGGAGTTTCAGCCGGTTGTCACGAGCCCAATCGGAGTTCCAGGGGTCAAGACCCGCGTGGTGGCGATAGCTGTGGGCTTCGATGCCCACCTGGTAGGCGGGGTAAGCGAAGTCGAGACGAGGGGCGTGAGCTCCCGCCTCGGTTACGACGAACTGGACGTCCACCTTTGGCAGTCTGGACGTGCGGAGTAATCGAAGGGTCGCCGCCTCTAGTTCGCTCTCCAACCGTCCGTCGCGATCATCCCTAAGGGACAACAGTCGTCGAAAGATCTTCGATCCCTTCCTCCCCCGCTCGCCACGATCCTCGAGCTCACCCCACAGACGGGGGAGGGTCGTCATGCTCTTGCGAAGAGCGTCGTCCAACGCCTTCCCCGCTTTCGTAGCCGGCACGACCGAGCACAGGTCGAGGAGCGTTCGCTCTGGCGGTGTGACGATGAAGCATCCGACCGCTCGACTGCGTGGGCGGTCTCCAGGTGCAAGACGATGGCAGAACACGTCGTTTCGGGGCCTCCGTCCAACCGGCGCCGAGACTTCGACGAAACCTCGAGGCGGGCCGTCCAAACGCAGGAGCTCAGCCGCCGACCGGTGAGAAACATGCGAGCCGGGAGCCGCCCAGAGGAAGGCCGCCATCAGTCGCTTCTCCCAACCATCCGGGGTGCCGGGGAACCCATACGCACGGGGCAGCAGCACCTCCAATCGACCCTCGGCGATCCTGACCTCTATAGAGCGTTTGGATAACCCGGCCCGCAAGGCTTGTTCTCGAGACAGAACCCCGTGTTGGGACCGGGCGATCCGCTCGCATTCCCTGTCTGCCGCAGCGTGGC
>JAXDJL010000041.1:0-17109 GCA_034665685.1 Actinomycetota bacterium
TTTTCGATCCCGTTCAGGACGACCCGCTCTCCTCGACCCTCGAAACGATCCCGCAGACGCGGTAGATCATCTCAATGAAGATCGGAGCGCTCCCTATCGCGGCTGCTGGTTTCCTGACGCTGCTACCTCTGTCCGCCACGACGGCGGCCCCAGAGAAGGTCTCTCTCCCCATCGAGGCCGACGCCAGCACGCTCGCCCCCTTGTCGGAGACGCTCCTTTACGGCGAGGAGGGCATCGAGACGCAGTTGCCCGGTCCGGCCGAGGACGAGGAGCGGATCACGATGTCTCTGGGCCCGGACGGCGTCCCGCGCTCGATCGTGGTCGATCAGAAGCTCACGATCCACGGACTAGGGGACTTCTTCTTCAAGGTCTCCGGGCCGGCCCAGGACGTGACGGCGACCGCAGCATCTGAAGCCAGTCCCGGCCTTCGCAGGGGATCGGTCTTGTGGCAGGGATTCTCGGAGGGCAAGAAGGTCCTCGCCGCACGCATGCCTCTTTTCGTCGAACAGGAGCTGGCGCGCCTTCCTTTGGAAACGCATCTCGACCTCCGCGTCGACGGCGAGCCCTTGAAGCTCGGCGAACGCGCGAGCGGGGACTTCGAGATGACGTTCACCGTGATCAACGTCTCGGAGAGCCTGACGTCCTACACCGTCGGCGATGGCAGACCTAGGGAGTTAGCACGCGCGCTGGACGCGATCGACACGGTACTGGAGCAAGGGGATCGTCCGGTGCCCGGTAAGGGGGGCGTCCCGAGAAGCGTGGCTGTCGGACCAGATCCAGAGACCGTGACAGAAGAGATAGAGATGCCGTTCAGGGTGTCGGGCGCGTTCGTCTTTCCCTCGAAGCGGTTGACCGACATCAAGGTGAGCGGTGCCGGGATCTCTCCAGGAACGCAGAAGCACGACAGCGTGGAGGTTGACGCCCTTGTCGGTGGAGGAGCTCCGAGCCGGCTCAGTTTTCGCGTAACTGGGCGAGCGATAGACATGGGCTATCCGGGGTTCGTCATGACTGCAAAGCCCGCCCCTCCGCTTCCTCCGATCCGGCCCCCGTTCAGCAAATCGTGGGGGGACGCGACGCGTCGAGGAGTGGCTCATGGACGCGAGATGTTCGATGTCCTCATGCGCACGATGTGGCAGGTGGCGAAGCTGCGCACGTTCGACGCGTATCTCGGCAACCCGGACCCGACCGGGCCCGCGCGCTCGGTCTACCGCTACCGGATGGCGCAGCCGGAGCCGGTAGTGCGCGCGCCGGTGGTCGACGTCACGGAGGTGTCGCCGTGGACGACCGCGGCGGCCGTTGTGGCTCTTCTGTTACTGCTCTTCGGTCTGGTGCGCTGGTGGTCGGTGAGTTAACCCCCTATAGGCGGGCTGGGACCCGGACCTTGTAGATCCCACGGCCGAAGGTTCCGGCGTAGAGCCGTCCGTTCTTCTTCACCCATTCGATGTCGTTTATCGGCGACAGCGGCAACCCTCGGCCGAGCCTCAGCCATTTGATCTTGGTGCCGGTCTTGGTCACGAAGACGCCGACGTCGGTTGCAACGTAAAGCCGCTTGCCCACCTTCTCGATGTCGTTGACCGGCGCGCGGGGGAGGTTCCTCGAGATGTTTACCCAGTTCTTGCCCCCGTTCGTAGAACGGAAGACGTAGGCCGCGTTGTCCGCGTCACGGAAGCCCGAGTAGGTCACGTAGACCACCCGCGGACGCTTCTTGTTCAGTGCGATCTGAGTGATCCAGCGGGTGGGAAGGACCTCGTCCTCGGTGACGATCTTCGTCCACGTGCCGCCGCCGTCCTTGGTCTTCCAGAGGAGACCGTTGTCCGTACCCGCCCAGATGAGGTCCGGCTTCTTCTTGCTCAATGCGATCGCCTGAACCGTGCCGAAATGGGCCGCGTACAAGGGGTTCGTCTCCCGTCCGGCATCGCCGTCACCGAGGTCCGGGCTGATCTGCTCCCACGACTGACCCTTGTCCGTAGACCGGGACATGTGACTGCCGGCCCAGTAAACGACGTTGCCGTCGCTGGGTGCGAACCTGATCGGCGTCTTCCAGCCACAGCGCGGCGCCTGCATCTCCTGGCACTCCCAACTGCTGAAGGTGTCGCCGCCGTTGAGCGACGCGCCACACGCTCCGTATTGCGAGCAGGCGTAAACGTTCTGCTTGTCGGTGGGGTTGATGGCGTTCTCGACGCCGTCACCGCCGTTGTACTGGTTCCATCCGCTCCCATCGCCGCCCCACGAGCGGACGGACCCCTGGTCCTGCAGTCCGCCGTTGATGCGGCTGGGGTCCTGGGCCGAGACATCGATCACGAAGAACTGACTCCACGGCTGGGATTTCCCGTGGATCCACGAACCGTCCGCCCCGTTCTCCTCGGATCTGTAGACGCCTCCATCGTTCCCGTTGTAGACGCGGCCGGGCTTGTGCGGGTCCCACGCCATCGCGTGGTGATCCGCGTGCTGTTCGATCTGGATCGTGGGGAAGCTGAGTCCCCCGTCGGTTGACTCGGAGAGTCCCAGTCCCGACACGAAGACGTGCTCGCTGTCCTTCGGGTCGACGTAGATCCGTCCGAACCACCATCCGTAGACGCTTTGCGACGCGGCGAGCGTTGCCTGCGCGGTGGGGGGGCCGGTCCAGGTATCGCCGCCGTCTTCGGAGATGAAGAAGCCCGAGAAGGGTCCCTCGACGTTGTTCGAGTAGATCGCCCACACCCGGTCGGGGTTCTTGGGATCGATCGCGATACCGATGCGCCCGCCCGTCGCCTCGTTACCCGGCGGCAGGCCGCCCGTCAGCTCCTCGAACGTCTTCCCTCCATCCTGCGAGCGCCAGATCCCGGATCCCTCACCGGAGTACTGACGGAAGTCGGGGAAGCGGATGTGATCCCACATCGCAACGAAGATGTTCTTGGGGTTCTTCGGATCGATGGCAACGTCTACGGCGCCGGTGGTCTCGTTCTCTCCTTCGAGGATCAGCTTCCAACTCTTGCCGCCATCGCGCGTCTCGTAGAGACCGCGGGGGCCGCCTCCTTTGAACAGGTTCCCGGCGGCGGCGACGAGGACGTGGTTCGCGTCATTGGGGTCGACGACGATCCGTCCGATCCGGCTCGTGCGCTTCAGCCCGACGTTTGTCCACGTCTTGCCGCGGTCGTCGGAACGGAAAACGCCCTTCCCCCCATAGGTGAGAGAGCCGCCGCCCGGATTAGCCTCACCGGTGCCGACCCACAGGGTCCCGTTCTTCGCTTGAGCCATCGCCCCGAGGCTCTGCGTCCTCGATTTCTTCCAGATCGGCTTGTAGGTCTTGCCCGCGTCGGTGCTCTTCCAGACCCCACCCGATGCGCTCGCAACGTAGAGAGTGTTGGCGAGCTTTGGGTCGACCGTGATGTCGACGACTCGGGCACCGATGTTGGAGGGACCGACGTATCGCCACCCCGCCCTCGCCACGCGCGGAGAAGTGGCGGCCGTGCGGGCGCCGATCGCCCGCGCGTCACGAACGGCCCTCGCGAACATCTGGGGGGTGGGGGCCGTTCCGGTGGAGAGCTTCTGGAAGAGGTACGCGTCTTCGGGGGCCTTGTTCTCGTCCATCGCTTCATCGAGATAGTGCTGCAGGAGGAATTCCTGGGGTGTGCTGAAGTTGAGGGCGAGATCCTGTCGCTCGGCCCGGGCGCTGGACCCTCCCAGCCGAACGCTGACGCCCGCGACCACCACACCAAACGTCACGAGTGCCGCCACGAAGGCGAACATCTTCCGCGTCACAATCGACCTCCTCGGTAGCGCGCCGGACCGGAGCCTCGGCGACATATCGGACGTATTAGGACACAGATTCTCTCAAGGAGGCCCCTGTCCTGCCGGACACCCCAGATTCGGGGCGTCCCCTAGGGGGAGGAGAACCCCCCGCTCCGTCGTACCTTCCGGTACCGGACATATCGGACGACACCCGCGGGCTTCACGGCCGGCGCCGCATCGGATGGAGGACGCGAGATGGCACGGAGAGCGGCGGCGGTGGTGGCCTTGGTCTCGCTGGTGGCGATGGTCTTCCCTCAGGTCGCCTCAGCCCGAGCTCGCTTCCCCCGGCACATCGACCCCCGGACGTGGGAGGTGCCGGAGGACATGACCTGGCGCGACTACGAGCCGATCCCGGGCGTCGACTGGCTCGATCCCTCCAACTCCCCCCCGAAGAAGCTGCGCGCCGCTCTCATCCTGGGCGACTTCCAGGATCAGCCCTTCAGGGTCTCGGAGACGACGAAGGATCCCACCGGTCAGGTGGGCCTCGGCGTCGAGGACCCGGCCCAGTACTGGCTGGACTACCTCTTCTATGACCAGAGTCCGAATGGCCCCACCCACGGACACACCGTCAACGAGTACTGGTTGGAGAACTCCTACGGTCTGATCGGTGTCGAGGCCGAGGCCTTCGGTCCTTACACGATGAGCGGCAACCTGCACGAGTACGGCGCGACGGACTTCGGCGACTCCAGCGACTGTCCGGAAGGCGCATCCGGCTGCAGCGGAGACTTCGACACCGAGTTGACCGCGGCTTCCGGACCCGATGTGAGTGCTGCCCAACAGGAGAGTGGCGAGTTCGACTTCAGGTTCCTCCTCCACGCGGGTTACGACGAGTCCGGGGTGTGGCTCAACTACGGCCAAGCGAAGTGGACCAAGAAGGAGCTCGTTCCAGAGAAGTTCGGCTACCAACCGGAGCCCGATCATCGCAACTGGGGAAACACGCGTTACGTGGACTGGACCTCCTTCTTTGCCACGCAACAGATCTGGTCGCACGCGCTCCCGGGGCTCCTCGCGACGGAGGGGGAGAGTGACGGAGGATCCGTTTATGCCCACGAGCTCTCGCACATCCTCGGGATCCTCGACAACTACAACAACCCGTACGCCGACAACCCCAAGCGTGCTTACTCGGGCCCCTGGGACATGATGAGCCGCGGGACGTTCAACGGACCTGGAGGCCCGTTCGAGCGCTACACGATCCCGCCGACCGAGGGCGCCACCATGGGCTCGCAGCACATGCTTCGGAACAAGATCCGTTTCGGATTCATCCCGCCGAACGAGGTCGTGGCCCTGAGTCGCGCGCAACTGGAGGCTTCTGGGGTCGTCAAGGCCAAGATCCTCCAGCGAGAGTCGCCTCCGGACTCGGCCGACCCCTTCTCCAGTGGGATCCGCATAGCGCTCGGCGACGACCAGACGACTTGCGACTACTCGAAGCCGAAATGCGATGGGGGCGATTACGACTACTACGATGTCGAGGTCGTGAACCGCCAAGGGTTCGACTCGTTTACCCCGGACCACGGTGTGCTCATCGCGAAATCGAAAACGGCCGACGCGTCGCCCTTCATCTGGGTCAAGGATGCCTTCCCCAGGAACCTCAAGAAAGTGGACTACGTACGAGCGGACGGGAAGAAGTTCCTCTACACGGTTGGGGATTACCGACAGCTCGCGGATGCTGCATTCCATGCAGGTGGCGCGCCGGGAACCAAGAACAGATTCGTCGACAAGGCGAACGGGCTCGGCTTCTACATACTCGGCACCAAGATCGCGAAGGGCAGGCGCGTTTACAACGTCGCGGTGCAGAGCCTCGGGAGCCCTCTCGCGGCGGGGGCGGCCGAGGTGAAGCGCGTGAAGGGCCGGTTCTCTAAGCGTGAGGTCACGAAGCAGATCTTCAAGGTCACGAACCCCGGCGTGCGCGCGGGCGTCTATCGCCTGAAGGTGCGGCGCCGCGATGCCAAGACCCGCCTCCTCAACGATCTGATCTATGTCCCGGCCGGCGGGTCCCGAAGGGTCGTGGTGTGGGCGAAGAAGACGGGGAGCCGTCCATCCGTGAAGCTTCGAGCCAAGGTGCAATAACTAGCTCCGACACACCCCGCTAGGGGGGATGACTAGTCATTCATCGTCCGGAAATCCGGACAAACGGGGTGCCTGACCACCTTTTGGATTTCACCCATATGCCCTATTGGTTTCGCGCTTTCCCATGTCATGCTTCCAATATCAGGAAAACCACCCCCTGATGACTCCGTGGCGGACAAGAGGGGACCAGGGTGACTTTCTCGCGCACTTTTTTGAGGCTGGTGGTGGCGACGTCGATCGTCGCCGTCGCCACTTCCGCGGCTTCGGCCGGGACAAACGTTGGGGCCGTCGGTGTCGCGCGTTCGACGAGAAAAGTCTCGGTCATCGTGCGGGCAAACAACGCGCGCGTCGCCGCTGCTTCAGTGCGGAGTCTTGGCGGCATCGTCACCCGACGGTTGCCGCTCATCCACGGAGTCGCCGCCTCGATCTCGCGGGCCGCATTGCCATCGCTCCGCTCGAGCGGATGGGTGCATCAGGTGACGGTCGATGGGGCCGTCGGTTTCGATGCCACCGCGCCGGACCCAACACTCGAGCGTCAGCGCGTTCAGAAGGTCGTGCGCTCCGATCAGCTGTGGGCGGAAGGGATCACCGGCAAGGGCGTGACCATCGCCCTCTTGGATACCGGCGTGTACGCGGATCACCCCGACCTCGCCGGCCGCGTCGTCCACTGCGAAGACTTCTCTCATGAGGTGGGGACGGAGGCCGAGTGTGAGGACACCTTCGGCCACGGCACGTTCATGGCTGGGCTCATCGCAGGAGACGGCACCGCGTCGGGGGGCAATTTCGTAGGAGCGGCCCCCGATGCCAAACTCGTTTCCGTGAAGCTCGCCGGCTTCGACGGGGCGAGCGACGTATCTCACGTGCTCGCCGGGATCCAATGGGTGGTCTCGCACAGGTCTGCATACGGGATCCGCGTGATGAACCTCTCCCTGGGAACCGATTCGACTCAGAATTACCTTCTCTCTCCGCTGAACTATGCCGTTCAGCGGGCGTGGAAGGCTGGGATCGTCGTCGTGGTGTCCGCGGGTAACAACGGACCCGACGCCAGAACGATCTTGAAGCCGGCCGACGACCCTTACGTGGTAACGGTCGGAGCTGCGAATGACGAGAACACGATGACGGTCGCGGACGACGAGGTCCCGGTCTTCAGCAGCAGGGGACCGACGTCGTCCAATGGTCTTGCGAAGCCGGACGTGGTGGCTCCCGGCGTGCACACGATCTCGCTGCGATCTCCCGGAAGCGCGATCGACCAGGCCTACGGGGCGACGGCTGCCTTGAGAGGCCACTACTTCCGCGGCACCGGGACATCGATGTCTGCCGCGACGGTCACCGGGATCGCGGCTCAGATGCTGCAGGTTCAGCCCAGCCTGGTTCCGGACCAGGTCAAGTACCGGCTCACGAGCACCGCACGCCGCATCGTTTCAACGGACAAGTACGCGGCTGGAGCCGGGGAGGTCGATGCCTATCGCGCGGCTCGCAGCACGTCGACGGCGCGGGCGAACCAGGGCCTCCTGCTAGGGCTTGGTACCGGCCTAGGGAGTCTCACCAACGACCGCGGCTCGCTCCAGTTGAACGTCGTGACCCCAGTGGGAGAGGCAACGCTCACCGGGAACCTGCAGCCCCTCTACTCGTCGTTGCTGAGCACGCTCTCGAACCCGCTCGGTCTCCTGGGCTTCAACTCGTTGACGTACACGACGACTGGATGGGATCCGCTCACCTGGCCCCTTACCTCCTGGGTCACCTCCGACTGGGGAGCTGCGAAGTGGAAGGACGGGACGTGGGCGCCGACGACCCTGGAGGCGGCGAAATGGAAGGACGGAGTGTGGGAGGCCGCGAAGTGGAAGGGAGCCGGCTGGTCTAACGCCGACTGGGGCGCCGCCAAATGGAAAGACGTCGATTGGGATGCTGCAAAGTGGAAGGCGACGGAGTGGCAGACCGCTTGGTACGCGGCCGCTTGGGACTGAACCCGTTGGCTGACTCCCGCAAGGTGGCGCGCGTGAATGGCGGTCGGAGACCTCTCCTTTTCGGGATCTACGTGGGAGCTCTCACCTTCGCGTTCGTCGTCTTGCTGCGCGACTCCTTCCTCACAAGGATCGAGCCAGGACCCGCTCTGGTCCACATGCTCGGCCTCGCCGCGCTGCTGGCCGTTGCCGAGTACATGGACCTCTCCTTCCATGACGGACGGGTCAGCTGGGGGCTGAGTGCGGGCGAGGCTGTGTTGCTACCCATGCTCGTCGTCCTGCCGCTGGGATACGTGCGCGTCGCCGCTGGGGCGGCGATGTTGGTCGTGAGGGCCGGACAGTGGCCCAAAGATCCGTTGAAGGAAACGTTCAACATCGCGCAGTATGGATGCGCGGCAGCGGCTGCCGCGATGTTCTGGAACGCGACCGCGGACCCGGCGCCGGGGTTCACCCTCCGCGACGGAGCGGCGGGGGCAGTGGCCGTGATCCTCTTCGTCGCTCTCACACACCTGTTCGTGGGCTTGGGCATGCATCTCGCTCGTCAGGGCAAGCTGGCCGACATGCTGGCCGGGGTCGCTCCACCTGCCCTCATCAATCTCGCGGCCAACATCGTTCTCGGCCTTCTCTTTGCGGCCGCCTACACGGCTGCGTCATGGACCCTGCTGCTCTTCCCGGTCGCGTTGCTCGGTCTCTATTACGGCTACGGGGCCGTGGTCCGCCAGAGTGCTGAGAGGGCTCGGGTGGAACGTCTTCATGCGGCGAGCCGGGCACTCGTCGGGCCCGCGGATCTTGAGACCGCGCTCGCGGGGTTCCTTCCATCCGTCGCGGACGCTGCAGGCGCACTGGGTGCTCGCGCGATCGTCCGCATGGAGAGCGGGCTGTTCTCTGCGAGCGTTTATGGGGGAGAGGAGGTCGAGCGACTCAAGCCGATGGGCGAGTCGTCGATGGACTCGATCTTGGATTTCGTGCAGCAGACGAAGAAGTCTCTGGTGTTCGATGGCGTGAAGGACACCGTGCCGCCCCCTCTCAGCGAAGGCAACGCCGGCCACGGCGTTGTGTGCGTACCGGTACTGGAGGACCAAGACGTGACGGCTCTCCTGGTCGTAGCCGACCGTATCGGTCCCGACGACTTCGGACCATCAGAGGTTCGTCTCCTCGAAGCGCTGGCGAACGAGCTGGCGCTGGCATTGCAGTCCTATCGTCTCTTCGCCGAGGTCACGCGGGAGAAGGAGAAATTCCAGTTACTCGTCGGCTCGGTCAGCGATTACGCGATCTACATGGTCGATCCCGACGGGCTGGTGATCAGCTGGAACAGTGGGGCCGAGTGGATCTTCGGCCACTCCACGGACGACGTGATGGAACGCCATCACCGGCTCTTCTATCCCGATGATGGAGAGGATCCGGATGGTCATCTAAGGGAAGCTGCAGCACGGGGGCGATCCGAAAGTGAGGGTCGCCGGATCCGCCGCGATGGTTCGACATTCGTGGCGGACGAAGTCATCACTCCGGTACGCGATGCGCGCGGCCGACTCCAGGGGTTCGCCAAGATCACCCGCGACGTCACCGAGCGCGTCCGCGCCGTCGAAGAGAAGGAGGATCTACAGGCGCAACTTCATCAGGCGCAGAAGCTCGAGACGGTCGGGCAGCTTGCAGGAGGCATCGCTCACGACTTCAACAACCTGTTGTCGGTCGTCTCGAGCTCGGCCGATTTCCTGGTGGGGCGGCTGGAACCCGACGATCCGATGTGCGTGGAGCTCCTCGACATCAAAGCGGCAGCGAAGCGCGGTGCGTCGCTCACCCGCCAGTTACTGATATTCGGGCGAAAGGATGCGATCTCACCCGAGATCATCAGCCTCAACGACGCGGTGGAAGAGAGCCTCAAGCTTCTGGACCGCGCGCTGGGGGATCGGATCGTGGTGCATAGGCACCTCGGCGACGACGCGGGGAGCATCTTGACGGACCGGGGTCAGATCGAGCAGGTCGTGCTCAACCTCGCTGTGAACGCCCGAGATGCCATGCCTATGGGTGGACGTCTCGAGTTCAGCACCGGTGTAGAGACGCTTTCTCCGGGAGCGATGTCGAAGCATGCAACATTGGAACCGGGACGTTATGTGCGGTTGACCGTGTCCGACACGGGCACCGGCATGAGAGAAGAGGTCGTCGAGCGAGCGTTCGACCCCTTCTTCACGACGAAGCCGAAGGGGATCGGCACGGGCCTGGGTCTTGCAACCGTCTATGGCATCGTGACCGCGGCCGGGGGAGACATCCAAGTGAGCTCCGCGGAAGGGATGGGAACCACGTTCGAGATGCTGTTCCCCGAAGCGCTGCCGGAAGAACCCAAGGGCCGCGCCGTCCCGCTTCCCGAGGTGGCCACCGGTTCGGGCGAAACGATCCTCCTCGTCGAAGATGACGACATCGTTCGATCCGTGACTCTGCGGATGCTTCGGGCGAACGGGTATGAGGTCGTCGAGGCGAGCGGCGGCAAGGAGGCGCTTTTCAAGTTCGATGACCTTGGTGGGCGGGTCGAACTGCTTCTCACGGACGTGGTGATGCCGGAGATGAGCGGGGTCGAGCTTGCCGACCGTCTCCGCGGATCGCGCACGGATTTAAGAGTTCTCTTCATGTCGGGCTACAGCGCCGACGTGTTCGACGCCGACCGGAGACTCGATGAGCCTCTCCTTCAGAAACCCTTCGAGGAGAGGGACCTCCTTCGAGCCATCGACGGGTTGTTGCAGCCGAAGGTGCCGGATGACGAGGTGAAGGCCGGATGACCACTGCAACATCAAGTCCGTCGGCCGGCAAGCCGGCTACTGCTCAGGAGATGTCCCGGACGATGGATGAGAGCACGCGGCTCGGCACGGTCCTCGTCGTTGACGACGAGGCGATGGTGAGACGCAACCTGACGCGTTTGCTGACAGGGCAGGGATACTCCTGCACCACAGCGTCCTCCGCCGATGAGGCTCGTGCAGCTCTCGCGAACGAAGAATTCGACCTGATCCTCTCCGACGTGAACATGCCGGGAGGCTCCGGCCTGGAGCTGCTCGAGGACGTCGCTCGGAACCATCCCGATACCGCCACGGTGATGGTCACCGGGGTCGATGACCGGGCTCTTGCCGAGCGCGCCATGGACATGGGCGCCTACGGTTACGTGATCAAGCCTTTCGAGGCGAACGAGATCCTGATCGACATCAGCAACGCTCTCCGCAGACGGATGCTCGAGATCGAGAATCGGCGACACCGCGAGAAGCTCGAGCTCATGGTGCACGAGCGAACCGCCGACCTGTGGAGCGCGGTTCGCAACCTCGAGGCGGCGCAACGCGACCTAACGGAATCCCGGGAGGACACGATCCAGAGGCTGGCGATAGCGGCCGAATTCCGCGACGTCGAGACCGCCAGGCACGTCGATCGAATGAGTCGATACTGCGAGTTGATCGCTCGCAAGCTGGGCGAGGACTACGACCGCTGCGAGCTGATCCGCACGGCGAGCGCCATGCACGACGTGGGCACGATCGGGATCCCGGACAAGATCTTGCTCAAGCCCGGCCGGCTCGACTCCGAGGAGCTCGACGTGATGCGGACGCACGCCGCACTCGGTAATCGCATCCTCGAAGGATCGCGGTCCGAGCTTCTGCAAACGGCCGCCACGATCGCGCTCTCCCACCACGAATGGTGGGATGGGTCGGGTTACCCGTACGGCTTGTCGGGCGAAGAGATCCCGCTCGAGGGCCGCATCGCCGCGATAGGGGACGTGTTCGACGCGCTGACGAGCAATCGGGTCTATCGCAAGGGCTATCCGCTCGGCGAAGCCGTCGAGTTGATGGCGAGTGCACACGGGACCCATTTCGACCCCCGATTGCTCGACCTGTTCCTCGGTTCTTTGGCGGACGTCGTCGCCGTGGGCGAGGGTGCGACCGTTCGCTGACCGCCTCGTGGGATCTGCGTAAATCACATTGACATAACAGTTCGACTCTCTGCGGAAGATACGTATGTAACGGAAGCCCTCGCGTATCGTTCTATCCAGTTATGGCTATCCGGGCGGTGGTTGTCGATGACGACGCGTCCAATCGGGCGCTCCTGAGGATGGTCTTCGAGTCCGATCCTCGGGTCGACTTGATAGGGGAAGCGGAGGATGGGCTCGCCGCCATCAAGCTCGCCAATCTGGAGCATCCGGACGTAATCATTCTGGACATCAACATGCCCCTTATGGACGGTCTTAGCGTCATCCCCGAGATCCTCGACATCTCGCCCGAGAGCAAGATCCTCGTTTTCTCGTCGGCCGATGAGGGTTACCGAGAACAGGTGATCGAGTTGGGAGCGCACGACTTCGTGCAGAAGGGGATCGACGTTGGCGATCTCTCCGAGCGCATCATCGATCTGACGGCCGCCACCTCCTCCTAGCGGCTCCCGCTCGGCCTCTTTTCTCGTTCCGCTTACTGGAGCTCGAACGTCACCTCTATATGGCCGCTCGCCGAGAGCGTCGGCAGCTCGATCGGGAACGACGCCGTGGCCCCGGCCGAGTCGGCGAAGGGAAGGGCCTGGGCGTAATAGAAATTGCGCGGCTGGGTCGTTCGGCCCTCGACGATGATCAGTGCCGGACCCCTGGTGCGGCCGGCCGCCTCGGCCAGGACGTCGGCCTTCGCGATGGCGATGTCCATGGCCTCCGCCAACGCCTCTTGAACCGCGGCCGTCTTATCTTCGACCGAGAAGAAGACGCTCTGGATGTTCTTGGCGCCGGCATCTATCCCTACGTCGATGATTCGTCCGACCTGCTTCAGTCTCGAGGTCTCGACCCGGACGCCCACCGAGCCCACGAACCCGAAGACGGGCTTCACCACCACGTCGTCCTGTGGGTGCGGGTCGCGGCAATCGCGGAAGCACCTGCGATAGAGGTTGATGCCTTCGGTCGAGATCTCGTCCGTCGTGAACCCGGCCTCTTTCAAGGCCCTGATGACTCGCCTCGTCCTCGTTGCGAGCCGATCGGCTGCAACCTGTGCCGTTAGTGCGCGCGAGTTGATCCCAAAGACCACGGTCCCGAGGTCGGGCTCCACATCGACCTTCCCCGTCGCCGACACGCTGATCGTGTCGAGCAGTGGTTCCTGCGCGACGGCCGTCCCGGGGAGCACCAGCAGGGTCGCCAGGGCGGCGATCAGCAGCGCGCAAACTCTCGTTCGATGGGTCATGTGGATCCCCCTCCTGTCGGGCGGTCGCCTCTCTGCCGAAGACGCTATCGACGGCTTGGACGCCGGTAAAGGGGGTTGGGGTTCCCATTCATCCAACCCTCCCCGAGCTCCGGAATATCGTTGCGTATGCAACGGTTGAAGGTGCAAATGGGTAGTACCGAGCACGGGAGGAGCAGCAGATGACCGTTCTAGAGGAGCAAGTAGGGATAGAGACGCCGGCCAGCGGGACCTGGGTCCTGGATAGGGCGCACTCCAGCGTCGAGTTCGTTGCGAAGCACCTGATGGTGACCAAGGTCCGAGGCTCGTTCGCGGAATTCGAGGGCGCGATCCACGTGGCCGACCGGCTCGAGGATTCGTGGGCGGAAGCGACGATGAAAACGTCCAGCATCTCGACCGGAGACGCGAAGCGTGACGGGCACCTCACCTCGGGGGACTTCCTCGAGATCGAGTCGTTCCCGGAAATGACTTTCAAGAGCACAGCGTTGAAGCACGTAGAGGACAACCGTTTCGAAGCGATGGGCGACCTGTCCATCAAGGGCGTGACGAAGCCCGTGGTTCTGAAGGTTGAGTACAACGGCCTCGGCAAGTCCCCGTGGGGGAACGAGGTTGCGTTCTTCTCGGCGTCGACCGAGATCAACCGCGAGGACTTCGGGATGACCTGGAACCAGGCGCTCGAGAGCGGCGGAGTCCTTGTCAGCAAGAAGGTGAAGATCGAGATCGAGGCGCAGGCGACCCGCAGCTAAGACGGGCCGCACGCCCTTGGCGAAAGAGGTAGTGATGCCAGAAGTAGCGACGAGACAATTGCCGGTAGTTCCGCTCGATTCGGGCGTCGTTCTGCCGCACATGGTGGTGACCGTCGGCATGGAGCCAGACGAGGCGCGCGCGGCAATCGCCGCGGCCGAGGCCGGAGACGGCCTCGTGCTCCTCGTCCCCCGAACGGACGGACGGTACGGCCGCATCGGAACGGTGGCGAAGCTCGAGGACTCGGGCGAGCTGCCCAACGGCGATGTTGCCGCGGTAGTCCGCGGTTTGCATCGCGGAGTGATCGAGACCGGTGTTGCGGGAACGGGCGGTGCCCTCTGGGTGCGCGCCGAACCCGTGCCCGACCCGGACGAAGCTTCCCCGCACGCCATCGAGTTGGGACGCGAGTACCGCGCGCTGGTCGAAACGATCATCGAGACCCG
Organism: Actinomycetota bacterium; assembly: GCA_034665685.1. Classification (GTDB taxonomy): domain Bacteria; phylum Actinomycetota; class CADDZG01; order CADDZG01; family WHSQ01; genus JAUJNU01. The sequence continues at coordinate 14,164 of JAXDJL010000041.1, forward strand.
CGGGGGCCGCGCCATCACCGAGTTCCTGCGCGGGATCTCAAATCCCGGCCACCTGGCCGACACGTCCGGCTATTCGCCGACCCTTACGTACGAACAGAAGCTGGAGGTTCTCGAGACGCTCGACGTCGAAGAGCGCCTCGTGAAGGTGATCGCATGGGCGAAGGAGGCTCTTGCGGAGATCTCTCTCAAGGAGAAGATCCGCAACGACGTTTCGGAGGGGATGGAGAAGACCCAGCGCGAGTTCCTCCTCCGCCAGCAGATGGCTGCCATCCGCAAGGAGCTGGGTGAGGACGATGGAGACATCGTCGGGGAGTACCGCAAGAAGATCGACGAGGCAGACATGCCGGAGGACGTCCTCAAAGAGGTCGAGCGCGAGCTCGGCCGATTGGAGAGGACCAGCGACCAGAACCCCGAACAGGGCTGGATCCGCAACTACCTCGACTGGATGACCGAACTTCCCTGGTCGAAGAGGTCGGATGACCGCTTCGACATCGCGGAGGCGCGCCGCATCCTGGACGAGGACCACACCGGCCTCGATGACGTGAAGGACAGGATCATCGAGTTCCTGGCCGTCCGAAAGCTCCGACAGGAGCGCGGGTTGGTGGATGCCGGGGGCCGTGGCTCCGGGGCGATCATCACCCTCGTCGGCCCTCCGGGCGTCGGCAAGACGTCGCTCGGTGAATCAGTCGCGCGCGCACTGGGACGAAAGTTCGCCAGGGTTTCGCTCGGCGGGATCCACGATGAGGCCGAAATCCGCGGGCACCGGCGTACTTACGTCGGCGCGCTGCCGGGACGCATCGTGCGGGCCCTCAAGGAAGCGGGCACCAAGAACCCCGTGATCATGCTCGACGAGATCGACAAGGTGGGCAGTGACTGGCGCGGCGATCCTTCGTCCGCTCTGCTCGAGGTCCTCGACCCCGCGCAGAACCACTCGTTCCGCGACCACTTCTTGGAGGTGGACCTCGACCTGTCAGAGGTCCTGTTCATCCCCACGGCGAACGTGTCCGAGACGATCCCGGGTCCGCTCCTCGACCGCATGGAGGTAGTGCGGCTCGACGGTTACACCGACGAGGAGAAGCTCGCCATAGCGAAGAACCACCTGTTCGCGCGGCAGCTCGAGCGGAACGGTCTGAACTCAGACGAGGTGGCGCTGACGGATGAGGCCTTGCGCTCGGTGATCACCGATCACACGCGCGAAGCCGGCGTTAGAAACCTGGAGCGTGAGATCGGCAAGGTGCTGCGTAAGGCGGCAACCAAAATCGCAGGTGGCGAACTAACGCCACCGTCGATGATCGAGGGATCCGACATACGCGAATACCTCGGCCGTGCGAAGTTCCACTTCGAAGCAGCCGAGAGAACGACGGTCCCCGGGGTTGCGACCGGGCTTGCCGTAACCGGCATCGGTGGAGATGTTCTCTTCATCGAGGCAACGGTGATGGAAGGCGAGGCCGGACTGACTCTGACGGGACAGCTCGGTGACGTGATGAAGGAATCGGCGCAGATCGCCCTGTCCTACGTGCGAGGGCACGCGGACGAGCTGGGCATCGAGAACGTCTTCGAGGGAAAGCGCTTCCATCTCCACGTGCCGGCGGGCGCGGTTCCGAAGGACGGACCGAGTGCCGGCGTGACCATGACGACGGCTCTGGCCAGTCTCCTGTCGGGACGCCCGGTGCGATCCACCGTGGGCATGACGGGAGAGGTGACTCTGCAAGGGAAGGTGCTCCCGATCGGTGGAGTCAAGCAGAAGATCCTCGCCGCCCACAGGGCGGGACTAACCGAGGTCATCCTTCCGCAGAGGAACGAGGGCGACCTCGACGATCTGCCGGAGTCGGTGCGCGAACAGATGACGATCCATCTGGCCTCGTCGGTCGACGAGGTTCTTGCCGCCGCATTGGGCCCCGCCGGAACCCACGAGAACGCAGCCGCTTAAGAGCTACCGGTTCGTCAGCTAGCCTGACGTGCGTGGAGCAACTCATGCAGGACCCGCCTCGCGCGCGACCCCTCCCCACGAAGGACGGGGTCGTGACGTGAGGGTTCTCGTGATCGGCGGAACCAGATTCGTCGGCCGGCACCTCGTTGACGCGCTTCTCGCGCGCGGTCACGACGTGACGCTTTTCAATCGGGGGCAGACGAATCCGGAGCTCTTCCCTAAGGCCGAAAAGATCAAGGGCGATCGAGAGGGCGATCTCTCGTCGCTGGACGGACGCTCGTGGGATGCCGTTATCGACACGTGTGGGTACGTCCCGAGAGTAGTGGGGGCGAGCGCTACGGCCCTGGGGGGGAGCGTCGGCCGCTACGTCTTCATCTCGAGCGTCTCCGCTTACAGCGATTTCCGGCACAAGGGGCGGCGGGAAGAGGACGCTCTCGCGAAGCTCGACGACGAGTCGACGGAAGAGATCACCGGCGAGACCTACGGTGCCTTGAAGGCGCTCGCGGAGAATGCGGTCTTCGACGCGGTCGGGGATCGCGCGCTGATCGTTAGACCGGGCTTGATCGTCGGCCCCCACGATCACACCGACCGCTTCTCTTACTGGCCTCACCGCATGGCCGCGGGCGGCCACGTGCTCGCGCCGGGCGATGGGAGGTGGCCGGTCCAGGTCATAGACGTGCGGGATCTCACCGAGTGGATCGTTCTGGCCTCGGAGAGAGGGGTGGCTGGCGTGTTCAACGCGACCGGGCCGACCTTCTCCTTCGCGACGCTGCTGGCGGTCTCCGGTGAGGTGACGCGAGCCCCGGCCGAGGTCGAGTGGGTGGACGAGGGGTTCCTTCTCCGCGAGGGCGTCGAGCCGTGGTCGGAGATGCCTCTGTGGATCCCGTCAAGCGATCCCGACAGCGTGGGTTTCGCCGCCGTCGACTCGGGTCGCGCGATGGAGGCGGGTCTAAGGTTCCGTTCCATCCAGGAGACGGTGAAGGACACGATGGGTTGGATGAAGCAACGTGACGATG
>JAXDJL010000042.1:0-2974 GCA_034665685.1 Actinomycetota bacterium
AGCGGCAGCGCCAGATGGGGCGCCTCCAGAGCCGCGCCTACGGCGAATCCGAATGCCGACGCCGAATGACCCGACGGGAACGAGGACGAACGCGGCAGGCGCGCAAGTCGCCGCGCCTCCGGGACGACGTCGATGAGCGGCCTCACGCGCCGCGTCATGAGCTTGGCGGGGAGGTTCGCCACCCAGGAGGCGAGAGAGAGGCCGAACATCCCGCGCAGGGCGGCGCGCCGGTGGAAGCGGCCGCCGAACACCCACATCAAAGCGGCGATCGTCATCCAAAGTTGTGAGTAGTTGGCGGAACGGGTAAGGGGCGGGAGCGTCCGGTCGAGGATCGGGGAGTGGCTACCGGCCACCTTGCGGAACAGCTGCACGTCTCTCTCGTGCAGCCGGGCGCGCCAACTCCCTCGTCTGGATCGCATCCCGAAAGCTTCACATCTCCCACCGTCGACGGCGCGCCATCCCCCGGTTGCCCACAAGGGACGGGATACTGGCCACATGATCACGGTCACGCGTCTAAACAAATCCTTCGGTCCGCGGGACCTGTTCAAGGACGTGGATCTGCAGATCGGTGTGCGCGATCGCATCGCGCTCGTAGGGCCGAACGGGGCGGGCAAGACCACGCTCGTCGAGATCATCGCGGGGGAGCAGGAGCCAGACTCCGGAGACGTCCGGATCGCCAGCGACGTCGTGATCGGCTACCTCAAGCAGGAGACAGACGAGCTCCGCGGCCGAACTTTGCTCGAGGAGGTTCTGTCGGCCGGCGAGGAGACGAACAGGGTGGCTCACCGGCTCGAGATCCTCGAGCACGAGATGGCCGAACTCCCGCCGGGCGGCGAACGAGAAGCGCTGATGGTCGAGTACGGCAGGCTGCAGGACCGCTTCTCGACTCTCGGCGGTTACACGCTGGAGGCCGAGGCGAAGAAGATCCTCGCCGGGCTCGGGTTCTCGGAGGAGGACCAGGAGCGGCCGACCGATGCGCTGTCCGGCGGATGGCTCATGCGGGTCGCGCTTGCGAAGCTCCTCTTGTCCTCGCCCGATCTATTGATGCTCGACGAGCCAACGAACCACCTGGACGTCGAGTCGGTCGACTGGTTGGAGCGGTTCCTCGCGTCTTACGAGGGGGCCGTCCTGCTCATCTCGCACGACCGTGACTTCATCAACGGCGTCGTCACCAAGGTCGTGGAGATCGATCGCGCGAGTTTGATCCCGTACACGGGCAACTACGAAGCCTTCGTGCGGCAGCGCGAGGCCGTGGCCGTGCAGACCGCCGCGGCGGCCAAGAACCAGGCGCGCCAGCGGGCTGCGACCGAGGAGTTCATCGAGCGGTTCCGGTACAAGGCGACGAAGGCGAAACAGGTGCAGAGCCGGATCAAGTCCCTGGAGCGGATGGAGAAGGCGGAGCCCACTAGGAAGCGCGCTCGCAAGATGAACCTGGCGTTCCCCACACCGCCTCGAGCCTCCCGTGTCGTGGTCGAGCTGGAGGACGTCCGATTCGGCTACGGCGACAAGCTCGTTTACGAGGGCCTCGATCTCGTCGTGGAGCGTCACTACAAGATCGCCTTGGTCGGCCCCAACGGCGCGGGCAAGACCACGCTGCTGAAACTCCTCGCCGGAGCGTTGGAACCCAAGGGCGGGAAGCGGAGGCTGGGACATCACGCGGAGCTCGGTTACTTCGCCCAACATCAGATCGAGGCGCTGGTGCCGGAGAACACCGTGCTCGAGGAGCTGACGAAGGCGGTGCCCTCGGGAGTCACACTGCGTCCGCGCGACCTACTCGGGAGGTTCCTGTTCTCGGGCGACGACGTAGCCAAGAAGGTGGCCGTGCTGTCCGGTGGCGAGCGAACGAGGCTCGCCTTGGCGAAGCTCCTGGTGTCTCCCGTCAACATCCTGGCCCTCGACGAGCCGACGAACCACCTCGATATCCCGAGCCGCGATGTGTTGGAGGACGCTCTCGTCGACTATCAGGGGGCGCTCGTCCTCATCACGCACGACCGGCACTTGATCCGCTCGGTCGCGGACCGCATCGTCGAGGTAGTCGACGGAAGGGTCACCGAATACGACGGGGGATACGACTACTACCTCGAGAGACGCGCGGTACCCGAAGAACGCGCGGCAAAGCCACAGTCGGCCGGCCCCCGGTCGAAAGAACGGAAGCGCCTAGAGGCGGAGGAACGAGCGCGCACGAAGGACCTGAGGGACAGGATCGGGTTGATCGAGAGCCGGCTGGACCAGGTCACGGCCGAGACCGACAGGATCTCTGCGATCCTCGCCGATCCCGGCGTTTACGAAACGGGCGCCGACATCTCCTCACTCGTCAAGGAATACGAGGGCTGGAAGAAGAAGACCCAGCGTCTCGAGCGCGACTGGGATGAGGCCACACGCGCTCTCGAAGAGATGACGGGGAGCACCGCACCGAGCCGAACTGGTGAGCTCCAGCAGGGTTAGCTGCCGGCTTCTGCCGTCTTCTTGCGCTCTTCCATCCGCCGCCCGAGCTCTTCCATCTCGTCGTCGTCGAAGACCTTCTTGGCGATCTCGAACATCTCGCCCTCTTCCTCTTCGATGTGGTGCTCGATGTTCTCCTTCATCACCTTGAACTTCGCACCCCAGCGCTCGTCGTCGAACGGGACGCTCTCTATCTCCGACATGATGGTGTCCACGACGTGGTGCTCTTCGTACCCCTCGAGCACGATCTCCTTCGCCTTCGGGTGCTCCTTAAGAGCCGGATAGAAGATCTCTTCCTCGATCGTCTCGTGGACCGTCATCTCTTTCTTGATCTTGTCGAAGAGCTCCTCGCGCGTCTTGAGGGCGCGCTCCGTCGTGTCCTCTCCCTCGTTCAGGAGCTTCTTGACCTTCTTGTGATCTTCCTCGAGCAGCTTCACAGCGTTCATGAGACCTCCTAAGTCCGTAACTCGTGCCACTATCTATCCACCAGGTGCTCGGGTGACACCCAGGGATTTCCCGCTAGAGAGGGGAC
>JAXDJL010000043.1:0-3627 GCA_034665685.1 Actinomycetota bacterium
GTAAGTGTTAGAAAAGTTCCCGTGCGCGTCGAAGTCCTCAATCGCGAACACAACAGGATGGTGAATGTGGAGTTGCTTTTGAAGCGCGCCTACAAGGGTGCTCGGGCGACGGCGGCAGCGTCTTTCGCCCTTCTCCTTGCTTCCTCGTTCCTGGTGTTCATGGCTCCTTCCTCTCCCGCGGCGGGCTCCGGTGGGGCCGGAACGCTGGTCGCCGGCAAGGGATCGAAGGAAGTCACGATCGAGATGAGCCTTCCCCAAGGTTTCGCTCCGGCCGAGGTTCACATCAAAACGGGCACCACGGTCGTGTGGCACAACGCGGAGCAGGTCGACTACCCGATCGTGAGCGGCTACCACCAGGTCGTCGCGAACAACGGCTCCTTCGCGTCACCGGAGGTACCCCCGGGCCAGAGTTGGGCCCGCGACTTCAAGAAGCCGGGACGGTTCCGCTATCACGATGCCATGCACGGGAACGCTTCCGGCTTGATCGTGGTGACCGGCGAACCCGTGAAGAACGAGCCCAAAGAGATCGAGATCGACATCGTCGAGAAAGATCCGAACGACCAGCAAAGTTGGGGGTTCGACCCGAAATCGATCAACATCGAGACGGGGACCACCGTCACGTGGCGCAACACGGGGGCCATGACGCACACGGCCACGGCCAAGGACGGAACCTTCGATTCGGGAGACATCGGCCCCGGCAAGACCTACAGCTACACATTCAAGAAGGCGGGCACGTACGAGTACAACTGCAGCCCGCATCCATGGATGACCGGGACGATCAAGGTTCACGAACCCGGGAAGGATGCTCCTCCCGCTCACCACTCCGGCGGTTCCTCGAGCGGATCCGGCAGCTCTTCCGGAGGAGGGTCGTCCTCGACCGGGTCGTCTTCCGGTAGTTCCACTTCTGCATCCGGCGATGAAGACGCGGGACCGAGCACCTTCGACGTGTCCATCGTCGAACCCGATGCCGCAGACCCCGATAGCTGGGGCTTCGACCCGTCTGACCTTCAAGTGCAGGTCGGCGACACGGTGGTGTGGACGAACCAGGGGAGCACCGACCACACGGTTACCGCAGAGGGTGGTGCATTCGATTCCGGCATGATCGGCCCCGGAGACACTTTCGAGTACACGTTCGACGAGGTCGGCACTTTCTCGTACCACTGCGATCCCCATCCCTGGATGAAGGGGACGGTGAAGGTGTCGGAGGCTCCGCCTCCTCCCGGTCAAGGTCCGTCTGGCGCGGGATCGTCCGGCGGCTCGGGATCGCATTCCATGGACGACATGGCGGAAGGTGACGCTGCCACCACGGCGTCCGGCGACGACGGCACCTCGGCCGCGGCGGAGACCACCTCTACAGAAGCGGCCCTTGCCGCCGAACAGGCATCGTCCTCGATCAGGGACATCCCGAAGACCGTTGCCTCGATCGCTTCCGTTGTTTTCGTGATGAGCGTGGCCGGAGCCTTCATCCTCGGCCGCTGGTGGGCCCAATACATGCAATCAAAGGGAGGTGCGGCGTCTGCATGAGCGATACCCAAACGGAATCTCAGCCGAGCGTCATCAGTAAGGGTTCTCTGGTCGACATGACCGATCATTCGGGCCGAGCTCCCAGCGCGAACGGAAACGCCCCGACCTCGGGACTCGTTCGTAAGGTCACGTTGAAGATCCCCATCCACATCTTCATCCCGATCGCCGCTCTGGTTGCGATCGCCATCGCCACCATCTTGTTCGCATGGCTCGTCCTGACGCTCCCGAGCAACCAGGCACCTGCGGTCGCCATGATCATGGCGTTGAACGTCCTTGCTGCCGCGACCTATGCCGCTCGACGTTCGCGCGTGAACGTCTTGACCGCCGTCGAGCTGGGCGTCCTCATCCTTTATCCGCTGCTCATCGCAGTCGTGCTGGCGAACCTCGGCATCACGCAGGTACGCGACGAGGCAGAGGCAACCGCTGCGGCCGCCTTGGCGCGTCAGGCTGCAACGACTGCGGCTGCACCTGCCGCCGCTGCTCCGGTCGAAGTCGTCGCCGACAACCTGGCGTTCGACACGGACGAGCTGGCGATCCCGGCGGATCGCGACGCGACGATCGAGTTCGACAATCAGGATCAGGCACCACACAACCTCTCGATCTACGAGAACGACACCCTGAAGAAGTCGTTCTTCAAGGGCGACACGGTGGAGCTCGGAGAGTCGATCACCTATGCGGTCGGGGAGCTCGCGCCGGGCGCGTACTACTTCCAGTGCGACATCCATCCGAGCATGAACGGACGCTTGACTGCGGAGTAGGTGACGGAGACGGCAACGGACTCCTGGTTGCGTACAGCCTGAAATAGCTTGCGCGGCGGCTCAACTAGTACTTGACTGACTCTCGGCCCATCCGTCGACGCTGGGAGAAGTCCTAATGAGCTATCTGACGTTCTTGCTCCTCTTGCATGTGGTTTCCGCGATCGTTGGGTTCGGGGCCACCTTCTCCTTTGGGGTCCTCGGCCCCTTGGCGGCCAAAACCGGGGGGCCACAAGCGGTCGGCATGCTGAAGGGCATCGTCACGATCGAGAAGAGGCTCGTCTACCCGGCGGTCGTGATCCAACCGGTGACCGGTGCTCTCCTGATCTTCGAGGAGGGGCTGGACAGCGACTTCTTCGGTCACTATTGGTTGTGGGCCGCGATCGTGCTCTACGCCGCGGCCGTCTACATAGCCCTCGCCGTCCAGACACCGACGATCGAGAAGATGATCGAGCTGGGGGAGTCCGGCCAAGCCGAGACGCCGGAGTTCGAGGCGCTGGGGAAAAGAGCCGGCACCTTTGGGCCCGCCCTTGGCGTGATGCTGATGGTCATCATCTACTTGATGGTCGTGAAGCCCGGGGGCTAGAAGGTCAGAACCCGATCGGCTTCCTCGCACTTCTTGGCTACCTCAGGCGGCGTGATCCAGATGCCGCTAACAGCCGAGAGGTTTTCCTCGGTCGCCCCACGGGCGACTGCGCAGGCTTTTCAGACGTAGAGGGGGACCTGGTGATCCTTGATCTTCTTCATGAGATCCCTCAGAGGAGGAAGGCCCAGGCCTTCCATCTTTTCAACGTTGTCTCCGAGGATGAGCTCGGCCGCGTCGCCCGCGAGGATGAGTTGCACGTCATGGCCGACCTCGACTGATCCATTGACTGCGAGATGCAGCGGGATCGACGCCCTCGTGGGGTCGGATGTGCCGGTGGCGGACATGTAAAGGAACCTCATTCAGTTACCTCCTCGGTCGGTGCCTTCGAGTCATGTCTATCTGATGCCGCAGGATCCTGCAGCCGCTAAGGCGAGCCTTGTCACCCGCGGAGATGGCGTTCGATGACGAGGAGGTGCTCCAGATCCTTCGGACGCCCGGCAGCTTGCTTCGATAGCATGAGGTCCTCCACGGAGATGACAGGAACTGCGACCCCCGCATCTTCCACCGTCGTCGCTCGCAGAACCAAGTCCTCGTACCCTTCCGTCCCCTCGGGTTTGAACAGGACATCAAGGGGGCCAAACATCGTCGTGAGGGTCATCGATTGGATGTTGTCGAAAGTGTGCTCGTCCAGCGGTATCGCAACGATCTCTGATGGGTCTGGGAGCCGAAGAGTCGCGTCCATGTCCCTTAGCGCGGCGGCCA
>JAXDJL010000044.1:0-5957 GCA_034665685.1 Actinomycetota bacterium
CCTTCCTTCTTTGGCGATGACGGTGTTTGTTACATCGACGTCGAGCAGGTTGAGGGCGAGCTGGGGACCGCGGAGATCTGTTTCTACACCGGTGCGAGCGCAGACGGTGCGACCCTCTGCGCAGGCGAAGAAACGGGTGAGGGTCAAGCACCCGGGGGCGATGATTCCGGCGGAGACCTCGCCGATCAGGTCGAGGTCTCTTGGGAAGACGTATCGACGTTCCTGCTTGACTGCGAACCAGAGGTCGACTCGAATCCCGTAGACACGATTCACACCATCACCTGTACCGCTACCTCACCTACGACGGAAACGGGAGTCAGCGACGTAACCATCTTCTACGAGGTCGACGGAGCCGGAGATCCGGACATGTCCGATACGCCGCAGGCCGAAGATGGAAGTTGTACGACCGCTGAGGGCGGGTCCTGCACGATCGAGCACACGAGTCCGGACGAGGGTCTAAGCACGTATCGGGCGTGGATCGATGACGGGGCGAATGATATCGACCCGGGACCTCCTCCCGTAGATGAAGACCCAGACCTTGGGGAGGGTCGCGATGAGACCGCCACACCGGGCGACAAGCCGGAGCCAGACAACACCGATGTGGTCGAGAACACGTGGGTCGCAGCCCCCGCGACGCTCACCATTTCTCCGAAATCGGACGAAGCTCGCGTCGGACAGTGCAATCCCTTCGTCATCACCCTGAAGGACGCGGATGACAAACCCGCGGCCAACGCGCGGGTCGATGTCGAACAGGTGCACCAGAAGGCGACCAACACTAAGGATGGCGACGAGCCAAGCGTTTCGTTCTGCAAGCCGTCCTCGGGGACGAACGTCTCAGATGTCGATCCCAGTCAAGGCGACAGGCGTCCGGCGGCCGACGATGCCGACGAGAGCGCCGACGAGGAAGACCCCAACAACACGGGAACGGCCGGCGGTGAGACCGTCGAGAAGACGAACGAGCAGGGCAAGGTGACGATCGGGATCAAGGTCGAGCCCGGCCAAGGTTCGGATGGTTCCGGCACGACGAGGGTCACCGCGTTCTTCGATGCCGACGACAACGCCGATCCCGACACGGACGAGCCGAAAGACACGTCGGTCAAGACGTGGGTGGGTGAATCGCAGTTCTGCCCAGGCCACAAGAGCGACTCGCGCAAGCAGATCGTCGGCACATCCGGCCCCGACGTCCTGAAGGGCGACGGCCGCAACGAGGTGATCTGTGGTCTCGGCGGCAACGACACTCTCAAGGGTGCCGGCGGTAAGGACAAGGTCATCGGCGGCGGAGGCAAGGACGTGGCCGAAGGTGGAGGCGGAGCCGACAAGGTCAACGGCAATGGCGGCAACGACGTGCTGCGGGGCAACTCCGGTAATGACCGTCTCCGCGGCGGCTCGGGCGACGATGTCTTGGACGGCGGGAAGAACACCGACGCTTGCTTCGGCGGCCCGGGTAAGGACGGAAGGAAGAGCTGCGAGAACTGAGCTTCTTTAACCAATAACGTCAAGAGGGCCGGCTAGTAGCCGGCCCTCTTTCTATGTGACCTTGTCTTTAGGAAACGCGGAGTCTCTAGGAAACGCGGAAGTCGCGGCACAGCTCTGTGATGTGCCGCTCGAGCTGATTCAGGCCCTCGACCTTGCCCACCGTCATCGCGACGCCCGCCTCGCGCGCCTCTATCTCGAGCTGAGGATCGAGGTACGCGGTGTAGAGGATGATTGCCTGGTCGGGCCTGTCCTCTCGGATGCTGCGTGCGGCGGTGAGACCGTCCATGCCCGGCATCTTGTAGTCCATGATGATCACGTCGGGCCGCGACTCTCTGGCGATGTCGATCGCCTCTCGACCCGAGCTCGCTTGGCCCACGACGTCGAAGCCGTCAAGTTCCAGCATGTCGACGAGCATCCCTCTAACGTGATCGGTGTCGTCGACGACCATGACCTTTACGTCCGGCATCTCATCCCCTAGTCAAACCCTGGGCCCGTGGAAGGCCCTTGTTCACTTTCGACTCCCCGCGCAGTCGCTTCTCGACGTAGCCGCGGTTCTGCCGCAGCATCTCAACCAGGTCTTCAGGTTTCTGAAGGTACCGCCTCACGGACAGCTCCAGAGAGATTACGCCGGAGTAGTCCGTTCGGCGCAACTCATCTAGGAATCTGTCGATGGGCAAGACGCCCTGCTCCAGAGCGAGGTGTCCATCTCGCCCATCGCCCGCGTTGTCGGAGAGGTGGACGTGGACGAGCTTCGGAGCGAGGATCGCGTACCCGTCGAGGATGTCTTCGCGGGACACCGCGAGATGGCTCGTGTCCAGGCACACATGATGCGCCGCGTGTAAAAGCGAGGCCGGCTCAAGCCACATGTAGGCCCGAAGTCGCCGCCCGGCAACCCACTTGGGATACATCGTTTCGACCGCCACGGTGACCCCGGTCTCGGCGGCGAACTGGGTGGCCTCGTGCTGCACCCACCGGGCGTAGTCCCGCTCCCAGAGGTAGGGGGGGTGGACGATCATGGAGCCGGCACCCACCTCGTTGCAGAACTCAGCTCCCCGCTTGATCTTGCCGATCGGGTCGAGACCCCAGACGTTCTTGGTGATGGCGAGGAAGGGACCGTGGACCGAGGAGATGTGGAGGCCGCGCTCCTCCGCGAGTCGGAGGGGGATGGCCGGAGTCTGGGTTCGCGGGTCCCGAGTCACCATGAGCTCGATGTTCGTGAAGCCCGCTTCGGCGAGGGCATCCATGGCCCTTTCGAGCTCGTATGCCCAGAATGGCCCGGTTGAGCATTGGACGAGGGGTGTGTCCCGTTGGGGTGACATGGGCACCATCGTGCCACGCCCGGTGAAGGGGGACTCCGCGAAGATGCCCCCGGCCGAAGCCGGGGGCATGTGGAGCCTTCGAGGTGGGCCGGCTGGGGGCGGGCTGGGAGGTTCGTGATCACGACCTTGCGGCCGTGCGATCCTTCGTCCCATCCTCTCCGACTCCAATTGGGTCATCGGCTGGGCGGGTACCCCCCTTAAGCGATTCCCCTAATTATTGCCAAAGAGCGCGCAAAACTTGCAAATCTCCTGCGAGCAAGTGAATAACGGATGCTTGCAAGAGTTTGCAGGAACTGGGGGGATGGGTAAGAATCTAGACGACATGGATCTCCCACAGATGCTGCGGCGCACCGCCGCCCGCCTTCCCGATAAGAAGGCCCTTCTCGTGGCGGGCTCCCCCGACCAGGCCGTGACCTTCGGCGAGCTGGATCGCCACGCCCGCCGCATCGCCGCCGGCCTCGCCGAGCTGGGCGTGACCAAGGGCGATCGGGTGGCCGTCATGATGCCGAACATCCCCCATTTCGCCGCGGCGCACTACGGGATCCTCAGCGCAGGGGGCGTGGTGGTTCCTCTCAACACGATGCTCACCCCCCACGAGGTGACCCGCATCCTCCGGGACTCGGGTGCCAAGGCCGTCTTCGTCGCCTCCCCCTGTGAGGATGTCGTGACGGAGGGCGCTGCTGCCGCCGGAGACGTCAAGGTGATCCGTCTCGCGGACTGGGACGCGTGGCAGAAGTTGGACCGGGCCGCCCCCGAGATCCCCCTTGCGGACGACGACCTCGCGGTGCTCTCGTACACGTCCGGGACGACCGGCGAGCCGAAGGGAGCGATGCTCTCGCACGGGAACCTCTTCGCGAACCTCGAGCAGCAGATGGCGGTTCCCGAGACGGTGAGCGAGGAGGACGTCTTGTTCCTCACTCTTCCTCTGTTCCACATCTATGGGCTCAACGTTGCGCTTGGGCTCCTGATCTTGAACGGTGCAAGCGGCGTGCTACTCGAGAAGTTCGAGCCCGTGTCGAGCCTTCAGTACATCCAGGAGAACGGGGTCACGGTTCTCTTCGGCGCACCGCCGATGTACCGCGCGTGGCTCGGCACTCCAGGAGCGGATCAGTACGACCTATCCAAGGTGCGTCTCGCTATCTCTGGGGCCGCGGCTCTCCCCGGCAAGGTCCTCGATGACTTCCAGTCCGTCTTCGGCGTTCCGATCTACGAGGGCTACGGGCTCACCGAGACATCGCCAACGCTCACCTCCACGCGCATGGCCAAGACGCCTAGAGCGGATTCGGTCGGGCTGCCTCTTCCCGGAGTTGAGATCAGATTGATCGACGAGTCCGGGAACGATGTCGAGTTGGGCGACACGGGCGAAGTCGTCGCCCGCGGCCCGAACGTTTTCCAGGGTTACTGGGAACGTCCCGACGAAACCGAGGCCGCCTTCATCGATGGCTGGTTCCGCACCGGTGATGTTGGAGTGCGCGATGAAGAGGGCAACCTTTTCCTCGTCGATCGACGCCGCGATCTGATCATCGTGTCGGGATTCAACGTCTTTCCGTCCGAGGTCGAGAACGCGTTGCTCAAGAACCCGAAGATCAAGGAAGCCGCTGTCGTCGGCGTTCCTCATTCCTACTCCGGCGAGGCCGTGAAGGCTTTCATCGTTCTCGCTGATGGCGCCGACACTGATGAAGACGAGATCCTCGCCGAGGCTCAGGCCTGGCTTGCGCGTTTCAAGTGCCCCTCAGAGATCGAGTTCGTAGACAACCTGCCGCATCTTCCAACGGGGAAGGTTCTTCGCAGAGCCCTGCGCACCGAGAGCCCGGCCCCCGCGTAGTCCTAAGCCTCTAAGCGTCCAAGCGAGAGCGTCCCGCGCATCTGATCTGCCGGAGTGCGTCGGGCCTGTGGATGCGAAGCTTGCGCCCGCGGTATTCGAGCAATCCCTCGTCCTGGAACTTGCGCATCGTCTTGCACGCACTCTCGCGACACATCCCCGCAAGTTTCCCGAGATCCCTCTGCGCCAGCGGCAACTCGACCTCGATGATTCCGCCTCTCACGCGCCCCAAGAGATTCGCCAGATCCAGAAGTCGACCCGCCAGTCTCTGCGGAACCTCTCCCGAGGTGCGCTCCAGAGCGGCTTCTGCAAGCCATCGCGTCTTCTGCGCGAGAGCTCGCGCGATCTCTAGAGCGGCGGCGTTGTTGGAGCGCACCAACTCGAGGAGCATCTCGGTCTCGAATCCGACGACCTCGCATTCGGTCGCGGCCACCGCGTCGAGCGGCTGCAAGGAATCATCGAACGCAGCGACATCACCGACGAGATCTCCTTCCACCGCCAATCCCAAGATCGTCTCGGTCCCCTCGTTGTCGCGCGCGGTGAATTTCAGTACTCCCGATTCGATCGCGTAGATGCGCTCCGAACTATCTCCGGCCCAGAACAAGATGTCTCCGGCTTCTAGGTGTCGCGGCACCGCGCGGCGGAGCAATCGCTCCAGCTCGCGATCGGTCAGCGCATTTAGTACGGGGGAATGACGTGGAGCGAACATGCGAACCTCCAGTTCTCGTGTCTACCGGAGGGCGCGATAGAGGTGTCTGATCACCTCTCCTCTGCGAACGAACCTACCCGGCGCGTCAACCCCCCCGAGCGAACGAAAATCCAGACGTCGAGGCCTGGGACAATGAGGGGATGGAAAGAACATCGGCCGAGCCGAAGCCCTGGTGGCGCCGCGGCACCGTCGCGTGGGCGCTGATACCCGCGACGCTCTTCGTTCTCCTGCTGACGGTCGCCTCGGCGCGACAGGGAGGCCCTCCCGGGTCCGGCGATCGGGCCCCCGACTTCGAGGCTCCGCTGCTCGCCTCCGAGGGGACGTTCGGGACGGACGATCTCAACGGAACTCCCTACGTGCTCAACTTCTGGGCTTCGTGGTGTGCGCCGTGCAAGGACGAGTCG
Source organism: Actinomycetota bacterium (assembly GCA_034665685.1). Taxonomy (GTDB): domain Bacteria; phylum Actinomycetota; class CADDZG01; order CADDZG01; family WHSQ01; genus JAUJNU01. The sequence continues at coordinate 5,731 of JAXDJL010000044.1, forward strand.
CCGATGCTGAAGGAGGCGAGCGAGCGTTATGCCGGTGAGGTGCAGTTCGTTGGGATCGATATCCGGGACACTGAGAGCGATGCGATCGCGTTCGTCGAGGAGGAGGGGCTCGACTACCCGCACGTGAGGGATGAACGACTCGACATCTATCGGGACTACGGCCTGACCGGACAACCCGAAACGTTCTTCGTCGACTCGTCGGGGGTCGTCCTGGAGCACGTGAACGG
>JAXDJL010000045.1:0-3550 GCA_034665685.1 Actinomycetota bacterium
GTCGCCATGTCCGCCAGGTGGTTCTGGATCGACTGGTGCTGCGAGATGGGAACGCCGAACGCCTTGCGCTCCTTGGAGTAGTCGCGAGCGAACTCGAATGCAGCGCGCGAGATGCCCACCGCCTGGATCGCAACCGAGGGCCGAGTGACCTCGAACGTCCTCAGCGCACCGGACGAACGGCTGGACTCACCTTTGCGAGCCTTCTCGAGCTTCTTCTCGAGCCTGTCCATGCCGCCTAGCACCCGGTCGGCAGGGATGCGGCAGTCCTCGAGGATGACTTCGCTCGTGTCGGAGGCCCGGATGCCGAGCTTCTTCTCTTTCTTGCCGGGACGGATGCCGGGGTCGTCCTTCGAGATGATGAATGACGCCTGGCCCCGGTGACCGAGCTCGGGATCGACGGTCGCGACGATCACGTAGACGTCGGCTACGCCCCCGTTCGTGATGAAGACCTTGGTGCCGTTGAGGACCCACTCGTCGCCCTCGCGCACTGCCTTCGACCGGAGGGACCTGACGTCCGAGCCAGCCTGCGGCTCCGTCACTCCGAACGCCCCGCACCTCGGATCCTCGGGCGTGCCGAACATCTTCGGCGCCCACTCCATGAGCTGCTCGGGCGTCCCGACGTTCGCCAGCGCCGAAAGAGGAAGTCCCGATCCCATCAGAGCCAGGCCGATCCCGGCGCATCCCCAGAAGATCTCTTCGGCGACGATCGGAAGGGTGAGGCCGGTCGGGTCCTGCTGGGCCTGCATGTAGAGGTCGAGTCCGTAGAGCCCGGATTCCGCGGCCTTCTTGAGGACGGGCCACGGGAATTCCTCGGTCTCGTCGTACTCGGCTGCGACGGGTCGGATCTCTTTCTCTGCGAACTCGTGAGCCCATTTCTGCAGCTCGATGTGCTCTTCGCTCAAGGTGAAGTCCACTGGTCCTCCAAGGTTGAGGTCGAACCTGCTGCACCGACGCAGCACTTGACTAGCCGGTCAAGTTTTACATAAGCGAGGATGGAGCGCACGCGGGAGTGGAAAAGCCACGATCCGGCGTACTGAGGAAGGCTTTCAAAGTGAGCGACGACCTGATCGAGAAAGAAGAGGTCATCTCCTACGACCGGCTCTACCGGCTGTGGGAAGAGAACAACTGGAGCGCCACGGGGATCGACTTCTCGATCGACGCGGAGCACTGGCGGACCAAGCTGACGGAGCGTCAGCGCGAGTCCGCGCTGTGGAACTACGCGATGTTCCTCGTCGGCGAGGAGGCCGTAGCTCGAACGTTGACCCCCCTCCTCGACGCGGCACCGGGATTCCCAGAAAGCATCTTCCTGACGACGCAGATAGTCGACGAGGCACGGCACCATGTCTTCTTCGATCGCTTCATGCGCGAGGTTGCGGGACAGGGGGCGGACACGGCTTCGACGCTCAACGCGATGCGTCCGCACCTGACCTGGGGCTTCAAACAGACGTTCGCGGAGCTCGACAGAGTTACGGACGCGCTGCGCAAGAAGCCCAAGGACAGACCGTTGATGGCGCAGACCGTCGCCCTGTATCACCTGGTCGTCGAAGGGATGCTGGCGGTTCCCGGCCAGCACTTCATCAAGCGCTACGTCGACAAGTTGGAGATCCTCCCCGGCTTCGCGACCGGCATCCGCAACGTGGCGCGCGATGAATCCCGGCATGTCACTTTCGGTATCAAGCTCCTCGGCGAGCTCATCCGCTCTTCACAGGAGTGCCGCGCCGCGGCTATCGAGATGTGGGACAAGGTTCTTCCCTACGCGGTCGGAGTCTTCGTCCCTCCCGGCCGCGATCGCTCCTACGCGGAGTGCTTCGATTTCACGCTCGAGGAGATCTACGCCTTCGGTCTTCGCTCCTTCGAGACGAAGCTGAAGCGCGTCGGCGTGGATCCTTCGGAGATCGCGCTGCTTTCGCGCGAGGACCGTACGAATTCCTATGAAGAGCGGGCGCGCCGAGCCTGGGTGCTCGTCGACGCGGGGATCGTCGGAGATGACGAGCGCACCCCGCAGGTGTCGCGCGAGGCGTTCGAGATCCTCTTCGACGGCATGGTCCGATCCACTGACATCGACGTCGCACGGTCACTGGGTGGTCCGATCGAATGGGATTTCAACGATGCCGAGCCGTGGCACATCGTTGTGGCCGACGGGCACATCGAAGCCAAGCCGGGCCGAGCGGGGGAGCCCTCGCTCCGGATGGAGATCGCCTCCGGCGAATGGGCGCGCATGGTGGTGGGCCGAACCGATGCCCGCTGGGCACTCCTTACCCGCAAGCTCAAGGTACACGGGTCGCTATCGGCAAAAGCCAAGCTTGCGAAGCTCTTCAACTAGTCTTTAGTCTTCATGGACTTCGATCTCACGCCCGAGCAGCAAGACTTCCAGAAGGTCGTCCGGGCTTTCGTTGACGACGCGATCCGTCCCAACGCCGAGCGGTGGGACGAAGAAGCGGAACTTCCTATGGAGGCGGTCAAACAGATGGCCGACCTCGGCCTTTTCGGCCTGCCCTTCCCCGAGGAGTACGGCGGGGCGGGAGCAGACTTCCTCACCCTGTGTCTCGCGATCGAAGAGCTCGCGCGCGTCGATTCGTCGATCGCGATCACGCTCGAGGCTGCCGTTGGTCTGGGGGCGATGCCCATCTACCGGTTCGGCAACGAGGAGCAGCGTCAGAGATGGCTCCCACCCCTCGCCTCGGGGGAGAACCTCGCGGGCTTCGGCCTTACGGAGCCGGGGGGAGGCTCCGATGCGGGAGCGACCAAGACCAGTGCGCGGCTCGAGGATGGCGAGTGGGTGATCAACGGATCCAAGTCGTTCATCACGAACTCGGGGACGCCGATCACGTCGTTCGTCACCATCACGGCGATCACGGGCGAGGTCGCCGGGAAGAAGGAGATATCGGCGATCATCGTTCCCAACGACACGGCCGGCTTCGACGTCGGCAAGGCCTACCGCAAGATGGGTTGGCACCACTCGGATACTCACGAACTGTCCTTCAACGATTGCCGCGTGCCGGAAGAGAACCTGCTCGGCAATCGCGGCGAGGGATTCAAGAACTTCCTCAAGATCCTGGACGACGGCCGCATCGCGATCGCCGCGCTGGCCGTCGGCCTGGCACAAGGGTGCGTTGACGAGAGCGTGAAGTACGCGAAGGAGAGGACGGCGTTCGGCAGGCCGATCGGAGACTTCCAGGGCCTCCAGTTCATGATCGCGAACATGGCTTTGAAGACCGACCTTGCGCGTCAGGCGTACTACCGCGCGGCGTGGCTCGCGGAGCAGGGCCGCCCGTACAAGAAGGAAGCGGCGATGGCGAAGCTCTATGCCTCGGAGATCGCGGTGGACGTGGCGCGCGATGCGGTTCAGGTTCATGGCGGCTACGGATACATCGAGGAGTTCCCCGTCTGCAGGCACTTCAGAGACTCGAAGATCCTCGAGATCGGTGAGGGAACGTCCGAGGTCATGCGCATCCTCATCGCGCGCGAACTAGGCCTCGGCTAGTGACGAGGCACATTTGACAGGAGCGACGAAGGGCTCGACCCGCGAGGTCCTGCCGGTTCTGCGAGA
>JAXDJL010000046.1:0-5534 GCA_034665685.1 Actinomycetota bacterium
GCCGGCTCGATCTTGTTGCGGACCCCATCGAGCCCGGCCATCAGCAGCGCCGAGAACGCGAGGTACGGGTTCGCTGCCGGGTCGGGGCACCGGAACTCGATGCGCTTCGCCTTGGGCGACTTCGAGTACGCGGGGATGCGAACCGCGGCGGAGCGGTTGCGCTGCGAGTACACGAGGTTGACCGGCGCTTCGTAGCCCGGTACCAGTCGCTTGTAGGAGTTCGTCGTTGGCGCGCACAGCGCGAGCAACGCGGGAGCGTGCTCGAGCAGACCGCCGATGTAATAGCGAGCCGTGTCGGAGAGCTGCGCGTAACCGAGCTCGTCCCACATCAGGGACTCGCCGTCCTTCCACAGCGACTGGTGCACGTGCATGCCCGACCCGTTGTCCTGGAAGATCGGCTTCGGCATGAACGTGACGGTCTTGCCGTGTTGGAACGCGGTGTTTTTGACGACGTACTTGTAGAGCATCAAACGGTCTGCGATCTCGAGCAGCGGAGCGAAGCCCATGTCGATCTCGGACTGACCGCCGGTACCGACCTCGTGGTGATGAACCTCGACGGGGATGCCGAGCTCGCGCAGCGTAAGCACCATCTCGGACCTGAGGTCCTGGTAGTGGTCCATCGGAGGTACGGGGAAGTAACCCTCTTTGTAGCGAGGCTTGTAGCCGAGGTTGCGCCCGCCTTCTTCGGCCCCCGAGTTCCACGCGCCCTCGACGGCACCGATGTAGTGATACGAGGAGTGCTGGTTCTGGTCGAAGCGGATCGAGTCGAAGATGTAGAACTCAGCCTCGGGCCCGAAGTACGCGGTGTCCGCGATGCCCGTTCCCTGCAAGTAGGCCTCGGCCTTCTTCGCGATGTAGCGAGGGTCGCGCGTGTAGAACTCGCCCGTGATGGGGTCCTTCACGAAGGCGTTGATGATCAGGGTCGGGTGCTGACGGAACGGATCCATCACCGCCGTGTTCGCGTCGGGGACGAGGATCATGTCGGATTCCTGGATCTCCTGGAAGCCGCGGATCGATGAGCCGTCGAACCCGTAGCCCTCCTCGAAGGCTTCTTCGGTGAATTCCTCGAACGGCATCGAGAAGTGTTGCATCAGCCCAGGCAGGTCCGAGAAACGGATGTCGACGAACTTAGCGCCGTGTTTCTGGCCCAGCTTGAGGGCGTCGGATGGTGTGGCCGCCACGTCTCCTCCTAACGGAAAGTGCTGCAGTGATCTAGAAGGGGACACCATACGCGGGCGGGGTTTCTCTCGAGTTTCAGGAGTGTTACGACCTCGTTACGTAGACCCCAGCCATTCGGTGAGATGTGCCGCCTCGTCCTCATATGCACTCTCGAGCCCGTGAACGACCCACCCCTCGACCTTCGAGCCGTAGATGGGGACCCTGACCTTGATCTCCCCCGTGACCAGGCGCTTCGTCTTGCCCCCCTTGACCGGTTTCAGCGCTATGGCGCCCGACGCCTCGAGCAGCTCGCCTCCCAGCTCGGGGTGCACCTCCCAGCGCCACAGCATCTCGTCGGGGTGCCAGGTGGCCTCCTCGACCCATGCGGGATCTCCATCGCCGATGAATTTCTTCGCGACCCCGGTGATGTCGATGTCGAGCACGCACCGGATCCGCCTGACCACGAGTCCGTCCCCATCTTTCTTCTGCGACAGGACCTTGCGCTCTGAGAGGCCGTCCAACTTCGAGAGCGATGACTGGAACTTGCGATCGAGGAGGACCTCCGCAACTTCCTCCGGCTCGGCGGGGACGGTGTGATGGAACTCGAAATCCATGGCGGGAAGGATAGCCCCCCGCCCCACGTCAAACCTGGAGACGCGTTCTTTGGGACGTGGTGGGCGGATAGCGCCCATGGGATCCCTGAGAACGCAACGGGTTGCAGCGGCGGGGGTCCATTGGGCGAATAGCATCCTCGTCGTGGAGAAGTTGCTTCTGATCGTCAATCCCTATGCCGGCTCTGTTTCGCCGCGCAAGCGCGAGGTCATCGTCAAGGCCCTCGCTGCGGACTTCAAGGTCGAGGTCGTCGAGACGAATGCCCGGCATCACGCAACGGAGCTTGGGCGCGACGGTGTCGACCGAGGGTTCGACGCCGTGCTGGCCCTCGGGGGGGACGGCACGATCAACGAAGTCGCGCAGGCCATGGTTGGTTCGGACGTGGCGCTGGGTGTCCTCCCGGGCGGAAGCACTAACGTTCTCGCTCGCTCGCTAGGGATGCCGACGGATCCGATCGACGCGACGGCCTTCCTCGCATCGCGACTGCGGTCTGGGAGTCGCCGGCGGATCAATGTGGGCCGGATCGACACGCGCTACTTCCTGTTCTCCACGGGGATCGGCCTCGACGCCGAGGTCGTGAAGCGAGTGGAAAGCGATCCGGAGCGAGATGCCATGAAGCGCGAGTGGCTGTTCATGAAACACGCATGGGCTGCGGGTACGACCACGTACCGAACGACGGACCATCTGCTCACCGTCGAGGTCGACGGCGACGAACCGTACGAGTGCGTCTTCATGGTTTGTTGCAACGGCCGGCCGTTCACCTATTTCAAGAGGTGGCCGGTGGAAGCGTGCCCTCAGGCGCGGCTGGATCTGGGACTCGACATCCTCGCGGTGTCGAAGGTGAGGCTGACGACCGCTCCCCGGATCGCGTGGGGCGTGTTCGTCAGTCGCTCGCATCCGAAGTGGCGGAACAATCACTACTGGCACGACGTCCCAGCCGCCACGATCACGGCCACACAGCCGATGCCGATCCAGGTCGATGGCGACTACGTGGGTGAGATCGAGCGGGCCACGATCGAGCTCGTGCCGGATGCCCTCGACCTGCTCGTCTGACGCGCCGGGAATAGCCCCTCAGTCGCTTACGCTCTAGGGGAAGCGGAGCACCTTCCGTGTCCGCTCGTCAGCGATCGATCAGGGAGTGAAGCAGCCGATGTCGATGCCCACGCAGGACCAGATCTCTGAGGTCCTTGGAGAGATCCAGGATCCCGAGCTCCATCGCGGGCTGAACGATCTCAACATGATCCGGAACATCGCCATCGACGGCGACAAGGTCGGCGTTCTCGTGGCCCTCACGATCCCCGGCTGCCCCCTCAAGTCCTATTTCATGGAGGTCATCCCGGCCAAGCTGAAGGACCGCTACCCCGCCATCTCGCACGTCGAGGTCGAGCTGACCTCGATGACCGACGAAGAGCGACAGGCGCTGGTCGGGGGTCTGCGCAAGGAGACGCCCGCACCGTTCGCCCGGTCGGACTCGTCGACCCAGGTCATCGCGGTGGGCTCCGGCAAGGGTGGGGTGGGGAAGTCGACCACCACCGTCAACATCGCCGTATCGCTCGCCAAGCAGGGCCACAGCGTCGGCCTTCTCGACGCCGACGTATGGGGCTTCTCGATCCCGCGCATGCTGGGGATCCACGAGCGCCCGACCGTCGTCGAGGACATGATCATGCCGCCCGAGATGTTCGGGGTGAAGGTCGTCTCGATCGGGCTCTTCACTACCGAGGACAACCCCGTCGTCTGGCGGGGGCCGATGCTGCACAAGGCCCTCCAGCAGTTCCTGACCGACGTCCACTGGGACGAGCCGGACTACCTGCTCGTCGACCTGCCCCCGGGCACGGGGGACGTCTCGATCTCGATCGCTCAGTTCCTCCCCGGCGCCAACATGGTCATCGTCACCACGCCCCAGGCCGTGGCCGAGAAGGTCGCCCAGCGGGCCGGCTTCATGGCCGAGAAGACGGGCCTCAAGGTCGCCGGCGTGATCGAGAACATGTCCTATTTCAGGGGCGACGACGACAAGCAGTACCGGATATTCGGCGAGGGCGGAGGCCGGACCCTGGCCGACCGCCTGAACGTGCCGCTCCTGGGTGAGATCCCCCTCGACCCGAACCTCCGGCGGTTGGCCGACGTGGGCGCGCCGATCGTCCTGCAGGAGCCCGGCAGCGAGGTCGCGCAGGCCCTCGAAACGGCCACTAAGGAGCTCGTGAACCTGCTTCCGCCGCTCCCTCGGGCCCCCAAGCGGATCAACCTCCCGCTGGTCGGCTCGACCCTCCACGGAGACCATCACCACCACTAATACGCAAAACGGGCAACTAGGCCCAAGATTGCCCCTGAGGGCTTAAGTCCCGCCCCCCTGACGTCGACGCTTAGAGGGTCACGATATTTGATCTGTTGGGGGCTCTTTTAGTGAAGCGTTTGCCAAAGCCACGACTCAGCCTGCTGGCCAAGTTCGGCGTCATGAGCGTCATCCCGATCGTCCTCTCGACTCTTGTGTTGGGACCGGGTCTCGGCCGCTTGGTGCGAGAGCAGAACCTCGCCGTCATCGAGGAGCAAGCCGTCCTCATCGCCAACCTCCGGATCGAGCCGCACGTGTCGGACATCGACGTTGGTGGCGAGTTGACCCCGCGCGACCAAGCCGCGCTCGACGAGCTGATGTCGGGGAAGGCTCTCGACAATCACGTCTCCGCATTGAAGATCTGGAGCGCCGAAGGCGAGCTCCTCTATTCGGACGATGGTGTCGGCGTCGGAGGGACACCTCAGGTTGGTTCACTTCTCGGATCCGCTCTTCATGGTGAGCCCGCCGCAGACCCGCGTTTCGCAGGTACGTCGGACGATGGTGACGGAGCGCCGAACGTATTCGTCCCACTCGGCGCGAGCGGCGATAAGCCGGCGGCCGTTGCCCAGGTATTTCTCTCTCCCGAAGCGATCGCGAAGCTAGTGAAGCTCGACACCAAGAAGCTCTACCTGCTGCTTCTCGCAGGGTTCACTCTTTTCTACGCGGCGCTCTTCCGCATCGTTGCAACGGCTTCTACGAAGCTGCAGCGGCAAGCATCCGAGAACGAATACCTCGCGCTGCACGATTCGCTCACAGGTCTTCCGAACCGCGCGCTGTTCCTCGAGCGCGCGAACCAAGCGCTCCTGTCCGCGAAACGATCCGGCTGGAACTTCGCCGTCATGATCATGGACCTCGACAGGTTCAAGGAGATCAACGACACACTGGGTCACCACCAAGGTGACATGGTGCTGCGCCAGATCGGACAACGGCTCGAGCCTCTCCTCAGAGAGACGGACACCGTTGCTCGACTCGGCGGTGACGAGTTTGCCGTTCTGCTTCCTCACGTCGCAGATCCTGCCGACGCTCCGGGCATCGCAACCAAGGTGCGTAAGGCTCTCGAGGCTCCGTTCCACCTCCAAGGTCTCGCTTTGGAAGTGGACGCCAGTATCGGCATCGCGATCTTCCCCAAGCACGGCAAAGACGTTCACACGCTCGTGCAACGCGCGGATGTCGCGATGTACCAGGCGAAGACCGCGGGAACCGGCCACCAGACCTACGCCGCGGAGCACGACCAGAACACCCCCGACCGTTTGGCTCTGGGTGGAGAGCTTCGTCACGCGATCGAGCGCGGCGAGCTCGTCCTTCATTACCAGCCGCAGATGGCCCTCGAAGACGACCGCGTTCGTGGGATGGAAGCACTCATCCGCTGGCAGCACCCCAACCGAGGTCTCGTTCCTCCCGGCGAGTTCATCCCGATCGCCGAGCGCGGTGGGCT
>JAXDJL010000047.1:0-11139 GCA_034665685.1 Actinomycetota bacterium
CTGGGCGAGGTCGGCACGAGGAGATCCGTTACGTCGGCGGCGTCGGGTGTCTAGCCGACTGGGGAAACCTCAAGCACACTCATTCCGCGCACGCGATGGAAGCGCTACTCGAGATATCGGAGTGGCCTGACCTCGTGCTCGGCGACCACGGTTTCGCCGGGGCGGCGATCGAGCGCGACATCCCGACGATCGCGGTGATGGATATCAACGACCCGGCCTTGGCCATCGCCTGGGGAGAGGGCAAGGATGTCACCATCATCCCGATGGACGACAACAGGCCCCCCCATCTCTACGAGCCATCGTGGCGGCTGTTCGAGCAGATCCTGGCCGGCGTCGAGCCGAGTGGCGGCGAGGGGGAGGCCTCGTGAGCGACGATCTCTCGACCGCGTACAAGACGGTTCTAGTTGACTGCCTTGGAGTAAAGGCCGGGGAAGAGGTCCTCGTCCTGACCGACCCGGTGAAGAGGCCGATCGGAGAACGTCTCGTTGCCGAGGCGCGCGAACTGGGCGCCGAGGTCGTGCTCGCTGAGATGAGCGAGCGCGGCACGCACGGGAGTGAGCCACCCGACTTCGTCGCGGCGGCGATGCTGGCGGCCGACGTGTTCATCGCGCCGACATCCAAGTCCATCTCGCATACGGAAGCTCGTCGAGCGGCTTCTGCGGAGGGCGTGCGCGGCGCCACCATGCCCGATGTCACGGAAGATCTTCTGGCTCGCACGATGACGGCGGACTATCAAGAGGTGCGTCGTCTGTCGGCCGCGGTTGCCGAGGTATTGACCGCCGGCGACGAGGTACGTATCACTTCTGAAGAAGGCACGGACGTGACCATCTCGATCGCGGGCCGCGAGGGACAACCGGACGACGGGGACCTGAGCGCCCCCGGCGCGTTCGGGAACCTTCCCGCCGGCGAAGGCTTCATCGCACCGGTCGAAGGCAAGACGAACGGCACGATCGTCTTCGACGGGTCGATCTGGCCCATCGGTAAGTTGAGTGAACCTCTGACGATCACGATCGTGGACGGTTACGCCGAAGACTTCTCCGGGGCCGACGCCGAGAGGTTCCGTGCCACGCTCGAGCCTCACGGCCGCGAGGCGTTCGCCGTGGCGGAGCTGGGGATCGGCACGAACGAGGCTGCGATCCTGACCGGGAACATCCTCGAGGACGAGAAGATCCTCGGGACGATCCACGTGGCCTTCGGCGACAACCACTCGTTCGGTGGGACCGTGCGGGTCTCGTCCCACCAGGACGGGATCGTTCTGCATCCCCGCGTTGCAGTCGACGGCAAGGTCCTGCTGGAGGGCGGCAAGCTCACCCCGTAGCGTCCGTTCATAGTGGAGAAATGCACGTCCGGACGGGTGGTAGGCCACGCGTTCGCCGGGACGACTCTGCGAGACTCCTTACATGAGACGAAGGCGGATCTGGGCCGACCTCCCGTTGGGGGTCAAGGGGCTCATCGTGATCGCGATACCGCTCCTGTCCCTGATCGCCGCGACCTTGCTGTCCTATTTCCTGACGAGGGAACAGACGGGCAAGCAGGCTTTCGTGGCGTCCTATCTGCAGCGCGTCCATTCAGACGTTCAGCGCGTGCTCTTCCTCGTTCAGGACGCGGAGACGGGCGTTCGCAGCTACCTCCTCACGGAGGAGCCGCCGTTCCTTCGCCGGTACCACGCCGCCCAGCGGGAGCTACCACCGCTGCTCGAGTCCTTGGAGGAAAAGCGGCTCGACCTCCTCCGCGATGACCTCGGCTTCGACGACCCTCAGGCGGATGGATCACGTGACCTTCTGCGCTCGCTTCCGAACCTATCGAGCCTCGGCAGCGACCTGGCGGAGATAGATCGCCTCGTGCCCGAACGCCTCGAGACCTTGGAGCAGCTGGTCGACCTGGGAGACGCCGCGCTCCCGGCCGGCGAGCCCGGGGTCGAGCTCACCGACATGTTGACCGGGCGCGTCGAGCTCATCCAGACCCTCAACCACACGTCCAAGCACATCCAGCCGCAGCTCCTGGAGCTGGCGAACCGCGCGGCCGACGAGCAGGCGGCCGACAGAGAGGATCGTCTTCGTCTCGTTCTCCTCATCGCCGCCCTTGGCCTGGTGGGTGGGGTTGGGGCGATCGTCCTGTTCACGCGCACGATCACGCGACGGGTCGGGCTACTCGAATCGGCTGCGGGCGCACTCGCCGAGGAGCGTCCGCTCTCCTCGCTGCCGGCCGGCCGCGATGCGATCGGACGACTGGCCGTTCGCTTCGAGGAAACGAGTGAGCTACTGGCGTTAAGGGGCGAGCGGCTGCGCGATGCGAAGGATGAGGCGGAGCGCGCCGATCGGGCGAAGAGCGACTTCCTGTCTCGCATGAGTCACGAGCTGCGGACGCCACTGAACGGCATCCTCGGCTTCGGCCAGTTGTTACAGATGGAGGGCCTGAAGCCTCGTCAGAAGAACGACCTCGACCAGATCATGAAGGCCGGCCGCCATCTTCTCGATCTGATCAATGAGGTGCTGGATATCGCGAGTGTGGAATCGGGCCGGCTGACCTTGTCGATCGAACCCGTGCGCGTCGAAGAAGTGGTTGCCGACGCGGTCGCTCTGGTCTCACCTATCGCCGCCGAACGCGGCGTCATGGTCGCGGCGCAGGAGATCGACGATCTCTACGCGGCCGGCGACCGGCAGAGGCTGAAGCAGGTTCTCTTGAACCTCCTGTCCAACGCGGTCAAGTACAACTCCGATGGAGGCACGGTCGAGGTCGTTGCTACCGCGGACGCAGATGTCGTTTCGATCGCGGTCATCGACACCGGCCGAGGTATCGCAGAGGACAGGCTCGACAGGTTGTTCGTACCGTTCGACCGGCTGGATGCAGAACAGAGCGAGGGGGAGGGGACCGGTCTCGGTCTCGCTCTATCCCTGAGGCTGGTCGAGGCCATGCAAGGACGCATCGAGATAGAGAGCATGCCGGGCAAGGGGAGCACGTTCCGTGTGGTCCTTCCCCGCTCGGCGGCAACGGCGGCGCGCGCGGAGCTGCCGGTTCCGGCGATGAACGACGCCGTCGTCTCGGATGGCTCTCCCCGGTCGCTGCTCTATATCGAGGACAACCTCGCCAACCTGGAGCTGGTGGAGCAGATCCTGGCGCACCGGCCCCAGTTCAGTTTGCAGAGCGCGATGCAGGGTGGTCTCGGCATCGATCTGGCGTCGCAGCACGCGTTCGACGCGATCCTGCTCGATCTCGACCTGCCGGACATGAAAGGTACGGAGGTCCTCCGGCGGTTGCGCGGACAGGCGGGGTCGGAGGACGTGCCCGTGATCGTGGTTACGGCCGACGCGTCGCCGGGGCAAGCAGAGCGTCTCCTGGATCAAGGCGCGGCCGCCTACGTGTCCAAGCCCTTGGACGTGAACGAGTTCTTGCGGGTCGTCGACGAGGTCCTGGGGCGCGCGACGCTTACGTAGCGCGCCGGGCAAGACCCTCGCGATCGAGCACGACTACCGCGCGCCGTCGCGTTTCAACCAGCCCACGCTTCCGCAGCGCTTGCAGAGCCTTGCTTGCGGCCTCGCGCGAACATCCCGTCCAGCTGGCCAGCTCCTCTTGCGATAGCGGAAGCGAGATCTTCAGGCCGTCCTCCGTCTCTTCGCCGAAGCGTTCCGACAGTTCCACCAACCGGCGAGCGACGCGGCCGACGGTGTCGTACGCGGTGAACTCGATCCGTTTCAGGTCGGCGTCTCGGAGACGGCGCGTCAACAGCTCCAAGAGGGAAAGCGCGACGCGGGGGTTCTGTTTCAACCACTCGGAGAAAGCATCGCGCGAGAGGGTCAGCGTCTCGACCTCTTCCATCGCGTCGGCCGTTGCGGAGTGGGGTTCACCGTCGAACGCGGACAGCTCTCCCAAGAGGTCGCCCGGCTCCCGCACCGCGAGCATCACCTCACGACCGTCCTCGGTGAAGTAGGAAACCTTGACCCGGCCCTTGGTGACGATGATCACGCGATCCGACGTATCGCCTTCGTTCAGCAATGTGGCGCCCCGGCGGTGCACGCGGGTGCGTCCCGCCTCCTTGAGGCCGGCGCGCTCGTCGGGTTGAAGGCCCCCGAGGAAGCCTCCGCTCGAGTCCCCAGTCACAGCTCCGGGCCCGTTCCCCATGGTCAGGCAACCTATACCCGGTGCGACTACATTAGGTCGCGATGTCCATCGGCACACTCACGGTTCTATTCACCGACCTCGTCGCATCGACCGAACTTCTCGGGACCCTGGGCGATTCGGCGGGCGAGGACCTTCTCGTCGATCACCTCTCTCGTCTGCGCGAGGTCGTCGTCGCTCATGACGGGAAAGAGGTCAAGCCCACCGGCGATGGCCTGATGGTCGCGTTCACGAGTGCGGTCAAAGCCGTGGAATGCGCGGTTGCGATGCAGCAGCGCATCCACTGGGAGAACGAGAACGAACGTGACGTGCCGATCGGTCTCCGCATCGGCCTGCACGCCGGAGAGGCCGAGATGCGCGACGGGGACTACTACGGCACCTGGGTCGTCATCGCGAAGCGGCTCTGCGACTCCGCTTCCGGGGGCCAGATCCTTGCCACTCAGCTCGTTCAGGGTCTCGGGGGGGCGCGAACGGGATACGACTTCCGACCCGCCGGCACCATGGAGCTGAAGGGTGTCGCCGAGAAGGTGAGCTCCGTCGAGGTCGCGTGGGAGCCGGTGGATGAGCTCCCTCCGGCCAGCGAGGCGCGCGTGCTCGTCGTCGACGACCAACCGACGAACCTCCTCCTCCTGGAGCAGCTTCTGAAGCGAAGTGGTTTCCCCAACGTCAAAGGGACGACCGACGCGCGTCAGGCCCTGCCCCTCTTCCTCAGCTTCACTCCGGACCTCGTCCTGTTGGACCTGCACATGCCGCATCTCGACGGGTTCACGCTCTTGGAACAGATGGAATCGCGCGTGGGCGCGGACGAGTACCTCCCGATCGTCATCCTGACCGCGGACATCTCGCCCGATGTAAGGACGCGGGCCCTCGCGATGGGGGCGCGCGATTTCCTGACAAAGCCCTTCGACCCGAGTGAGGTCCTCCTCCGCGTCAGGAATCTCTTGGAGACGCGCGCCCTCCATCTCGAGTTGCGGGGACACAACGAGGCGCTCGAAGAACGTGTTCGCGATCGCACCAAGATGCTCGAGGGGGCGCAGGCCGAGATCCTCGATCGTCTCGCGATCGCGGCCAACTACAGGGACGACACCTCGGGGGAGCACTCCCGTGGGGTGGGAGAGCTCAGCGCGGCGATCGCCCGGGCGGCGGGACTCTCGGTGTCGGACGCCGAGCTGTACCGGCGCGCCGCGGCCCTGCACGACGTGGGGAAGCTGGCTCTGCCCGACTCGATCCTCCTGAAGCCCGGCCCCCTCACCGAAGAGGAATACGAGATCGTCAAGACCCACACAACAGTTGGAACGAGGATCCTCTCCGGCGGATCCTTTCCGCTCCTGAGGCTGGCGGAGGAGATCGCCCTTACCCATCACGAGCGCTGGGATGGATCGGGATACGCCGGTCTGGCCGGTGACGGGATTCCCCTCGCGGGTCGGATCGTGGCCATAGCCGAGGTCTTCGACACCCTCATCCACGATCGTCCCTACAAGGCGGCGTGGCCCCGTGCCGAGGCGGTCGAGGAGATCCGTTCGGGGAGCGGGGTGCGCTACGACCCCGGGCTCGTCGACGCGTTCATGCAGGTGGTGGGGGCCGAAGGGCCCTGATCCGGCCGGATTCGCACGTGACGGCCGGGGCACCCCCCACTTATACTTCTGGGTGATGAGCGAAGTCGAAGAGCAATCGTCCGGTACCGAAGCCCTCACGGCGCGTTTCGCCACCGTGGGTGAGGTTGCTCGTCAGCTCAGGGTGTCGAACATGACGGTTTATCGATTGGTCAAGGCCGGTGAGCTTCCTGCCGTGAGGGTCGGCCGCGGCTACCGCATCCGGGAGAGCGACGTCCTGCGCTACCTCGAGAAGCGGTACATGGACGCCGGCTGATCCAGCCGCCGGCTTCACCGGACCGCCCTCGTGGCGGTCTTATTTCTTTTTGAGGAGGGTTCGGTGCGGGTCGACCAAGAGGTCGCGTACGAACAGCTGCTGACGCGCCTGGGTGTCGTCTTCCTCCTGGGCGGGATGGATTCCGGGAAGACGACTTTCGCGGTCGAGCTTCTGCGCCGGGCCGCCGAAAGGGGCATCCCGTCGGCCCTCGTGGATGCCGATACCGTCCAATCGACCGTCGGCCCCCCCACGACGGTCGGGCTCAAGTTCCTCGGCCCCGACGCCTCCTTCGAGATGGAGAGCCTGCGGGAGGCGGACGGTCTTGGTTTCGTCGGCTCCCACATACCCAAGGGTCACCTGCTCCCCCTCGTCACCAATACCGGCAAGCTCACCGCGAGGGCGAAGCGCGAGGGGGCCGAGCTGATCGTCGTCGACACGACGAGCCTCGTGTCGGGGATCTACGGGCAGACCGTGAAGTTCTTCAAGATGGATCTGGTGCAGCCCGACTTCGTCGTCGCGTTCGAGCGAGGTGGCGAGCTGGAACCGGTGGTCGGCATCGCCGAGCGTTTCACGCCCGCCGAGGTGATCGAGGTCGAGGTCTCGCCCCAGGTGGTGATGCGCACCGTGGAGGAGAGGATCCAGTTCCGCGAGGCGCAGTTCGCCGCCTATTTCGCGGCCGGGGCTTCCAGGTGGAGGGTCAAGCCCGTAGTCTTCATGCCAACGCTTCCTCCAGACTTCGATCTGGCGTTGTTAGACGACCTCGTCGTGGGCATGGAGGATGGCAAAGGTTCGTGCCGTGGGATAGGCGTTTTGGAATACGACGCCCAGGAAGACATCCTTCGGATGATCTCGCCCGTAACCGAGGGTGTGAGAGGTCTCCGGCTCGGATCGGTAAGGATCGATACGAGCGGGCGTTCGAAGGGACCCGTGGACCTCCGGCACCTGTTCGGATCAGAGTAGAAAGGGACGCATGCCGTCACTCGTCAAGAAACGCCGAAAGAAGATGCGCAAGAAGAAGCATCGCAAGATGCTGAAGAAGACGCGCTGGCAGCGCCGCCAACAGGGCAAGTAACCCCGCGGCATCAGGATGACTAGAAGGCGCGAGGTAGTCACCTTCGTATCCGATTATGGGCTCGAGGACGAGTTCGTCGGCGTTTGTCACGGCGTGATGCTCCGGGTCGCTCCCCACCTCCGGGTCATCGACATCCATCACAACATCCTGCGGCAGGACATCAGGCATGGCGCCGTCGTGCTCGTCCAGTCGACGCATTACATGCCGGATTCAGTGCACCTCGCGGTGGTGGACCCCAGCGTGGGCTCGACCCGCAAGGCGATCGCCATCGAAACCGGTTGGGGAGACATCTTCGTGGGGCCGGACAACGGGCTGTTGATCGCCGCCGCCGAGGCATCTGGCGGCATGCGGAGGGCTTTCGACATCACCGACGAGCGCTTCATGCTCACGCCCGTCTCGCGGACCTTCCAGGGAAGAGACGTCTTCGCGCCTGCCGCGGCGCACATCGCCAACGGCGTCGCCCCGGACGAGCTCGGGCCCTCCCTCGAGCTCGACGCCCTGATCCGCATCGAGATACCCGAAGCGTGGATCCACGACGACCACCTTCACGCAGAGGTTCTTCAGGTCGATCGTTTTGGCAACCTTCAACTCAATTTCGGGCGCGACAGGTTGACGGCGATCGGACTCGAGAACGGCGCGCGCATAGAGGTGCGCCTCGAGGGACAACGTCTTCAAGTGCCGTTCGCGGCAACTTTCGCGGATGTTGAGGCAGGCGAGTTCGTGCTGGTCGAGGATTCCTACAAGAAGCTGTCGCTCGCGGTGAACAAGGGGGATGCAGCCGGTCGGTTGCGTGCTTCGCCCCGCTCGACCGTGATCGTAGGGCCGACCAACACCTGACCTCGGACGCCCATCGCGCCCCGAATCGAGGCGGGTATGGTGCAGGCATGGCTACCCAAGAGAAGCGCCGGGTCCTCATCACCGGCGTGTCGCGCTTCCTGGGACTGCGTCTCGCCAAGCGCCTCGAATCGGATGAACGGATCGACGCGTTGGTGGGAGTGGACCTCGAGGAGCCGCCCGTAAAGATCCGCGGGATGGAGTTCATCCGGGCCGACATCTCGAGCCCGATGATCGCTCGCGTGCTCGAGTCGATGAAGATCGACACTCTCGTTCATTCCAACATCGCGTCGACTCCCGCGCGCGTCGGGGGCCGGTCGCAGATGAAAGAGAACAACGTGATCGGCACCATGCAGCTACTTGCCGCGGCACAACGCGCCGATCGGATGAAGAGAGTCGTGATGAGGAGCTCCAGCGCGGTCTATGGGTCCGTGCCGGGAGAGCCCTCGCTGTTGCCCGAGGATCAGACGGCCCGTCATGCCGATCTGTCCGGTTACGGCAGGGATTGCTACGAGGCCGAGACCTACGCACGCGATTACGGCCGGCGTCGCCCCGATGTGGCTCTGGTGATCCTCCGCACCCAGAACGTGATCGGCCCGACCGTCCACACGAACATGACCGACTACTTCTCGTTACCGGCGATCCCCACTGCGATCGGCTTCGACCCGCGCCTCCAGTTGCTGCATGAGGAGGACGCCGTCGACGCCCTGTATCGCTCCGTGATGGGCGACGCCAGAGGCATCTTCAACATCGCGTCCGACGGAGTTGTTTTCCTCTCCCAGGCCGTTCGGCTGATGGGCAAGCTCCCGCTCCCGCTTCTGCTGCCTGCAGCTCAGACGGCCGCTGCCCTTCTAAGGAGATTCGGCGTCATCGACTTCCCGCCCGATCAATTGAGTCTGATCTTGTTCGGACGGGTACTCGACACGCGTCGCGCGAAGGAGAGCCTTGGCTTCGCCCCGCGCTACTCGACCGCCGATTGCATCGAGGACTTCAAGGAACACCATGCCGCTCGCGACGACGGTCCGGCCTCTGCCTCGTATCCCGCGTGGGAACGAGAGCTGTTCGAGTATCTGAGGCAGAGATCGCAAAAGGAGGGACAGGGGGTCTCATGAGCGACACGAACGTCATCCCCATCGATCAGCGTCGCAGGAACGCGGCTCGGCCGGTCGAGAGCTCACCCGGTCGCTGTTCTGCGACGACGGCTGCCGGCACGCGCTGTCGCAATCGCGCGGCCGCGGGATCGAACTATTGCGGTGTTCACGCCTCGGCCGCGGGCTCGAGAGATCGCCATCCTTCATCCCGGCGCTCGAACCCGTTGCTGGCCGCAACCGAAGACCGAGCAAAGTCCGAAGGAGCAGCTTCGGAAACCTCGTCGAAGGGTCTCGAGGACTTCATCATGAGGCGGCTGTCCGGCAACTACAAAGTCGACGACTTCGGTTACGACGAGGAGCTCACCAAAGAGATCCTGATGCCGCTCGTGCGACCGCTGTACGAGCGCTACTTCCGCGTTCGAACTCTGGGGATCGATCGGATCCCCGATACCGGAGCCGCGCTGCTGGTGGCGAACCACTCGGGGACGATTCCGCTTGACGCCGTGATGATGCAGTTCGCGGTTGGGTCCGAGCATCCCGAGAAGCGACTCGTCCGCGCGGTGGGGGCCGACCTCGTGTGGCAGCTCCCGGTGATCGGACCGATGGCGCGGAAGACCGGCAACGTGGTCGCGTGCGACGAGGACGCGCTCGAGTTGCTTCGCCGCGGCGAGCTGGTCGGCGTCTTTCCCGAGGGCTACAAGGGCGTCGGAAAGGGATGGCGCGAGCGTTACAAGCTGCAGAGGTTCGGGCGTGGGGGCTTCATCGAGACCGCCCTTCGCACCGGCACACCGATCATCCCGGTGGCGATAGTCGGAGCCGAAGAGGCCTACCCGATGGTGGCCAACGCCAGGCTCCTCGCAAAGGCCCTGGGCTTCCCCTACTTCCCGATCACCCTTCAGTTCCCGCTGCTCGGCCCCCTGGGCCTCCTGCCGCTTCCCTCCAGGTGGGTGATCGAGTTCGGGGAGCCGATCCCCATGGACGTCTACGACAAGGAAGCCTTCGACGACGCCATGTTGGTGTTCGATCTGAGCGACCGCATCCGGGACACGATCCAGCAGATGCTCTACAAGAATCTGGGCACCCGAGGAGGGGCCTTCTTCTAAACCGGCGGGCTCAGCCTCCTACGCCGTAGATCTTCATCACGCCGAGCGTGCCGGCGATCGCGATGGCGGCCAGCAAGAGGGCGATGGCGAGCAAAGTGTTACGTCTCACCCCGCCAGGATAAGGGGATGGGGGGGCCGGGAAGGTCCATACCTCGGCGTGGGCGTGGCAGTACCATGTGCAGGCATCAGCCCTTAACCGGCGAACCTTTTCCACCTGCTCGACGTTCTAAACGCTGAGAACGAAAGCGGCCCTCGCCAGGAGGCCGATAACCACGGAGGTAACGAAGTGATAGCGACCTACAAGCGTGACCCGAGGATCATGAGCGCGGTCCTTACCCTGCTGATGCTGGCGGCTCTGCTCGTGACTCTGGCCGGTCCTGCTCACGCGAACCACGGGGACCGCGGGCTAGAGCTATCTCCCGAGATCGTTACCTACGACATCGGACAGGTCGCCACGATCGCGGCGACTCTCGACGCCGCTGCAGACGCGGAGTCGGGGGTAATCAACATCGACTTCGAGAACGAGAACGGCGCCAACGACCCGGACAACAGCACATCGCGGCGCAGCCCGGACTTCAGCTGCAACATCGACGTGGGAGCCAGCTCGTGTTCGATCACTTACACGGGGACCGAGTCGGGAAGCGCACCGATCCGAGGCTGGGTCGACGAGGACAAGATTCAGTCCTCGGACGATTCGGATGTGGATGAGGGCCGATTCGCCAGCCCAACGACCGACTGTGAGCAGGCCGGAGACCCGGCCACGGCATGTGACCCGAACCCGACCAACGGGGCCCCCGACCCCGGCACCGGCTGTGGCTTCCAGGTCGCCGAGCCCGACTGCACGGACCTGATCAGCGTCCGCTTCAACCGGCCCGGCGCAGTTGCGACAACTCTCGATTGTGATGACAGTGGTGATCCCGATACCGAGAGGGAAGCGAAGGCATCGGACTCCGACGATGCGATCTCGGGTGAGCACTACCGGTGCGTAGTGGAGAACCAGTTCGGTGAGGGCCTGAACGACGTTCAGGTCAACGGTGAGAATGAAAACGGAATC
>JAXDJL010000048.1:0-3239 GCA_034665685.1 Actinomycetota bacterium
CGGCGTTCGCACGCTCTTCTAGTCCGATGAGATGCGCGAGGAAGGGACGCATCCACTCCCGGTCATCTTCGGCGGTCACGTATTCCGCCAGACATGCGTCGAGCTTGTCGGAGGTCGCGGCGGCGTCATCCGTTTCCGCTATCCCGGCGCGCATCCGCACCATCTCGGCGAGGGCCCAGAAAGCGACTCCCTCTCCATACGAAGGGGATCTGCCCTGGAGCCAAACGTGGTCCTCGCTCAACCCATCGACGTGCTTGTACAGCTCCCAGATCAAGCGGGACTTGCCGATGCCTCCGATGCCCATGATCGAAGCGATGCGCAGCTTTCTCTCACGCGTCGTCGCATGGAGCAGGTCCTTGATCAGGCGGAACTCTTCGTCCCGGCCCGTGAATGCCGGTTCCAGCGAATCCACGGACCGGAAGCCGCCGAGTTGCGCAGTCACCCGAAGTGGACGCCATGCCTCGACCGCTTCGCCCTTGCCCTTGAGAGAAACCTGGCCTGCAGGTTGGAACGCGACCGCGTTCCTGGCACCCAGGTACGTCGCTCGGTCGACCAGCGCGCTGCCGGGATCGGCCGCCGACTGCAAACGTGAGGCTGTGTTCACCGTGTCCCCGGCAACCATGCCCTGTCCCTTGGCCGCGAGGTTCACCGCCGCCTCTCCGGTGCATACGCCGGCCCTCGCCTGGAGCTCCGCCCCCATTGTCCGCCCGAGGGCCGCGACCGCTTCGGTCAGCTCGAGCGCCGCGCGCACCGCGCGCCCTGCGTCGTCCTCTCGTGCGATCGGCGTTCCCCACACGGCCATCACCGCGTCCCCGATGAACTTCTCGACCACTCCGCCATAGAGCCCGATGATCTCCGTTGCCTTAGCGAAGTAGAGGTCGAGCAACTCGCGGACATCCTCCGCATCGCGCCCCTCGGAGTAGGTAGTGAAACCGACGAGGTCTACAAACAGCACGGAGACGTGCCGGCGTTCCGCGACCGGTGTGGCCTGAGATGGAGCTTTGGTTGCAGTCGTTGTACCGGAGACGGGAGTGCCGCACTCGACGCAGAACTTATCGGTCGGCTCTAGATGAGCGCCGCAGTTCGCACAGCCCTCCCGCAACGGGGTGCCGCAGCTGCTGCAGAACTTGGAACCATCGCGATTCTGGGTCCCGCACTCCGAACAGAAGGTCATCGGCTCGCCAGTCTCGGTCGAAGTTGTTCGACGATGCGCTCCGTGCCCGCGGCGCGGAAGAACGCTTCCGCCTCCCGCGCGGCGGGCTCGGCTTGCGCCCCGCCGAGGAGTAGCGCCAGATCCAACAGGCAGAACGCTCTCGCAAGGGGGATGCCGAGCATGTCCCACCCCGAGAGGGCCTCTTCGTAGAGACGCTGCGCTTCCTTTCGGCCGTCGAGCGCGGCGATGCCCGCTTCAAGGGTTCTCATCCGGCAATCGTTCCATGCGTTCTGAACGGTCGCAGTCCGGCGGATCGCCAGTTCCCTTTCGGCGCCGTCGCGGTCGCCGCTCCATAGCGCGGCTCGTTCTGCGATACCGAATGGAACGAGGATCAGGTCGTAAGCAGCGCCGAGTCGGCGATCCCGTTCGCGGAGGTCCGCTGCCATCCGAGCAACGTCTTCGTATCGACCCTCGAGCAGTGCGATGACGCTGTGAGTGCCGCTGACCTCCATGTCATCCTGCATGTTGGTCGAGCCCTCGACGCTGGCCTCGAAGCCGGCGAGCACCCTCTTCGCTTCGTCGAGATCACCGAAGAAGGCTTCCATGATGCTGATAGCGGGCAGAAGGATGGTGCCCATCTCCTCGACCTCGTCGGCCGAGATGTCCGGCATGATCGTCCGATACCAGTCCCAATTCCCGAGATGGGCGGCGGCGACGATGGCGGTCGCCAGATGTCCCCCTTCGAAGGTTCTATCCCCGAACCGGTGGGCGATCTCGTAGCCGCGTATGGCGTTCTGATAGGCGAGCCGAGGGTCCATCCGAAGCTGGTTCTCGCTCAGGTTGTTCAAGGCCCGCATCTGGGGTTGCACGAGCCCACTCGCCTCGGCCAAACGAAGCGCGCCGTCCATGATCGCGTCCGCTTCGAGGGTGCGTCCGGCGACCGCTGCTCCTGTGCCGCGCGTTATCAGTCCGTCCGCGATGAGGGCGACATCTCTCGACCGTTCTGCGGCGGGCATGCCGCGTTCCACGTTCTCCTCCGTCCTGGCGGGGTCTCCCTTGAGCATGTAGAAGCGAGCCAGATGCATATAGACCATCGCGGCTTCCGGTCCCGTGGGATCCGAGACCGCGGACACCGTTCCTTCCATCGCCGCCAGCGCGCTATCGAGATCGCCGAGCAGGAAATGTGCAAACCCCACGTTGGCCTGGGCTTGGATCCACAGCGCGGTGTCCGTTCCCTCATCCATCGACTCGAGCGCGGCTCCCAAGAACTCGAGTGCCGCCTGCGGTCGCCCACCGTCGACCGCCGAGCGCCCTGCTTTGTAGAGGATCTGCGTGCGCTCGAAGCCGTCGGGCGTGATCGTGAGCGCCCGCTCCAACAATGCGACGGACTGACCGTTCGATCCGAGTGACCGGGCTCGCGCCGCCGCCTCAACGAGCGTGGTTCTGGCCCGCTCGGCCAAGGCGGATCTCTCTTCGTCCTTGCGCGAGTTGTTGTAGGCCTCGATGTAGTGGGTGGCGACCACGTCGATCAGATCCGGCTCATCGATCGATCGGAAGTATTCGGCCGCCGCAACGTGCCGGTCGCGCCGGACCTCGTTCGACAGCGTTTGGTATGCAACCTCACGGATGAGGCTCTGCACGAACCCGAATTGACCTCGTTCGGGCGATCGAGGGTCGGTCTCCACCTGGAGGATCTCGCGCCGGGCCAGATCGAGCAATCGCGGCTCGAGCTCCTCGGACGCGGTAGAGGCGACCGCACCGAGCGATTCGAGCGTGAATGTCTTCCCGAGCACGGACGCGTTCTGGACGAGCAATCGGTCCTCTATCGAGAGCGCATCGAGACGAGATGCGATGAGGGAGTGGAGCGAGTCGGGGACCTCCAGCTTGGTCGTCTCACCGGCCCACCGGTAACCGTCTTCTTCGGAGACGAGGTCGCCGCGGTCGATAAGCATGCGAACCATCTCGACCGCGTACAGGGGAACGCCTTCGGCGCGGCGCGCGATCTCGTTCTCTACCTCTCCGGGCAGATCGCCTCCGATGCTCTTGAGCAGGAGGGTCATGTCGTCATCCTGCAGAGGTTCGAGAT